>CAJQJL010000008.1 GCA_905478665.1 uncultured Flavobacteriales bacterium | reverse complement strand
CAAGCAAGGTGATGGTTGGGTTGATGGTTTGAATACGCAAGGAGGATTCTACTATTTAAAGGTTCAAAAGAAACTTGGGAATCACGTGCTATCATTGAGCGGTTTCGGAGCACCTCAGCAACACGGTCAGCGTTCATACAATCAACAATTGGGGTATTGGGATCGCGACTATGCTGCGTCATTATTTGAAGGAAGCTCTGATTTGTATCAGCATATGATTCGTCACAATCAAGGATCGATAGATGATAATGAATTTTACACAGGTCTCGCAGCATTCGGACTTGATTCGGCTGGGGTTCAACAATACTACAAGAACTTTGCAGATACAACAGGAGCAGAGAATAGGGGTAGACGATACAATGAGCATTGGGGATGGGATACAAACGATGCTGGAAAAAAAGTATTAAAGAACGAACGAAGAAATTATTACCACAAGCCTCAAATCACACTGAAAGATTTCTGGAAGATTAATAAGAAATTATCGTGGTCGAACATTGCTTACGTTTCCATCGGTAGAGGTGGTGGAGAACGTTATTTCGGATCTTCATCAACTATTCTACGGGACGCAGAAGGTCAAGTTGATTGGGATGCAATAGAATATAACAATCAATGGAAGACCTTATTTGGAACGGTCTACTCTACAGCTGATGCAGCGTATGACCCAGATTTATTGAAGTCTTCACAAATTATGTCTTCTTCCGTGAACAATCATACGTGGATTGGCGGTTTATCACAGTTTAATTATATGCCAAACGAAAGATGGACGGTTGCAGGTGGAGCTGATTACAGATGGTACAAAGGAGAACACTATGTTGAAATTACAGACCTGTTAGGAGGAGATTACTTTGTAGACAATAATAACTTCAATGCTGAAACACCGATGAAGGTGGTTGGGGATAAAATCGCGAAGCAGCCATATAACAACCATAGAGATGGATATGTTCAATGGGCTGGAGGATTCGGTCAAGCAGAATATTCTCACGGAAGATGGACAGCCTTTTTAAACCTATCGGGAGTCGCAAATGGTTATCGTGGAGTTGATTATTTCCAGAAGAAAAGTATGGAAGTAGACGGTGAGACAATTGAAGTGGGATATGATGATACTGTGACGGTCAACGGTCAAACATATACGCGTGATTCAGAAGGTCTCGAATTCAATGAAACTGGCTGGAAATGGTTATTTGGAGGTACAGTTAAAGCAGGAGCAAACCTGAATATTACAGAGAGTTCAAATATCTTTTTGAATCTTGGATATTTAAGTAGAACTCCTCAATACAGCAATGTTGTAGACAACAATACGAATGAGTTTTTTGTTGAAATCTTAAATGAGAAAATCTATGCAACAGAGATTGGTTATGGATTCCGAAGTAAGAAGATAAGTGCAAATGTCAATGGGTATTTCACCTATTGGGAAAACAAACCTTTTCCGTTCGGAGTAAGTGTTCCTGATCCTTTAGATCCTTCAGAATTTGTTCGTGCTAATGTCAACGGAATGGACGCATTGCACATGGGAGTGGAAGTTGACGCAGTGTGGCGTTTCCATAAGATGTTCGCTCTTGAAGGAATGGCCAGTATTGGAGATTGGACATGGCAGTCTTCTGAGACAATAGACGTATTAGGGACTGAGTTTGAATTTGACGCAAAAGGAGTTCATGTTGGAGATGCAGCCCAATCAACGTATGCAGGAAGCTTACGTTTTGCTTTCGTTAAGAACGGTTACATTAAAGTAAAGTACACGTATTTTGATAGATACTATAGTGATATGGATCCATTCAGTCTTACTGGAACATCAGGAGGAACTGAATCTTGGGAGATTCCATCCTACGGTATTATGAGTTTACACGCAGGATATCGTTTAAAGTTTGAAAAAAGCAGTTTGAGTTTCAGAGGAAATGTTTTCAATGTATTAAATACTTGGTACATCTCGGATGCTAGAACGAATCAATTTGGATCAGATTTCACAGCAAATTCAGCAGGTGTGTTTGTCGGTCAGGGGGTCCGATTTAACGTATCACTTGGATTTGAATTTTAAAAGAATAAACAAAAACAACCGGAGCTTCCAAGCTTCCTAAATAGAAAACAAAATGAAGAAATTAGTACTTTTCTTATCAGCAGTGTTTTTAACGCTAGGGATAAATGCACAGACGGACGTAGCTGATGCACGCACTTATGGAATTGGTCAAACAGTAACCGTCGTGGCAGTGGCAACCAATGGTGATGAATTAGGACCGATTCGATACATGCAAGATGGTACCGCTGGTATTGCTGGTTATGGTGGATCAGTATCAGGTGTGAGTCGTGGTGACTCTATTACTGTTACTGGACCGCTAATTGAATTTGCAGGGTTGTTGGAGATTTCGACAGTTACTAGTTGGACTAATCATGGACAAGCAGTTATTCAGCCAATTCCATTACAGATCCCAATTACGTCGGCGAATGAGTCGTTGGAATCACAATTGACAGAAATTCAAAACGTAACTTTCATTGAAACAGGAAACTTTTCAGGAAACACAACTTACACAATTACAGACGGAGCAAATAACCTTGATGTACGTGTGAATACAGGTACTGATCTTGTTGGAACAGCAATTCCTTCAGGACCAATTACAATAACTGGTTTAATTGGACAGTTCAATACAAATTATCAAATCGTACCGCGTGATTTAAACGACATTGTCGCTTACGTTGCTCCAGGAATTGAAATCAATGTATTATTGGAAGGTTCAACTGTATTAAACAATGCCAACTATTTCGTTGGAAATAGTTCTGTGATCAATGTGACTATAGAAAATCAAGGGGTTAGTACAATGACAATTTCAGGTAGCACTTTTACGGGAGTTGATGCAGGAGACTTTTCATCAAACATTGGAGCAACAACAATAGGCCCGCTTTCTTCTCAGTCATTTACGATTAACTACGCGCCGTCTTCGACGGGTTCACATTTTGCAGCTATTGAAATTTCATCAGACGATGCAGATGAGAATCCGTACACGATAAATTTTGAAGGCGTAGGTACTGATAATTTGGCAACGGAGCCAACAGCAAATCCAACAAGTTTAACCTTCCCTTTATTGGAAGCATACACGGTTGGCGGACAATATGCAGCAGGAACTGGAGCTTCTAATTACATGGTTCTTTGGAAACACGGAAGCGCAATCACAGGAGTGCCAGCAGATGGAACAACTTACATGCGAGGAGACGTTGTAGGTGATGCAAGAGTGGCATACGTCGGTGCAGGAACATCATTCACGCCGCGCGGTGTGATAGCGAATCAAGACTTGTATTTCGCAGTATATGCCTTTAATGGTTCAGGTGGATTTGAGAATTATCTTACGACTTCTCCAGCAACAGGGAATGTAACAACCCTTGGAGAGAATATTGGATCTTATTACACAGGGATTTCCTCAAGTGCAACATCTTTGGTGTCGGACTTAAACACGTTGATTAACCCGCATACACAGATTACATACTTCATGTACAAGCAAACGATGATGAGTGAATTTGAAGTGCGTGATACGACAAATGGTCAGTCGTATGTTACATGTGTATATTCTGGAGAAAAGAAAATTTTTGATGATCCATTTGATTGGACGCTTACAGGGTATAGCCGAGAACATACCTTTGCGCATTCATGGATGCCAACGTGGCCAGCGGATAGTCCAGAAGAACCGGAATACACAGATCAGCATAACTTATTTCCAGCAAACTTATCGGAGGCGAATCAACCAAGAAGTAACGTGCCTTTGGGAGAGATTGACGGGACTGTTTTGCAAAGTTACTTAGAAGGAACATTGGGGTACCAAGGCTCTCAAATCGTTTACGAACCAAGAGATAGTCATAAAGGAAATGCAGCACGTGCTATTTTCTACATGGCTGTTGCCTATAATTTTCCTTTGACTGGAGATTTGGATTCAGATAAACAAGATGAGCAGCTCTTGAAGAACTGGCATTTTGCTGATTTACCAGATAACTATGAAATAGCACGTAACGAGTATATCTACGATTTACAGGGGAATAGAAATCCATTTATTGACTCTGTGCATTATGTTTGTTTCATTGATTTTGATGATAACATTCACATTGCAAACCCTTCTGGGTGTGATTTGTCAATTGAAGAAAAAGTACAAAACAACTTGGTCGTATTCCCAGTTCCTTCGAACGATATGGTTTATGTTCAGGTGAATGGTACAGAGATTCAAGCCTACAAAGTTTTTGATATGCAGGGAAGAGTTGTTTCGGCAGTCGAAGGGTTGAATGTACCAGTATTAGAGCTTTCAGGTAAAGAGCTTGGAAGTGGTACTTATCTTATCATGGTCGATACACCATTCGGAAGTGCGAATAGAAAAATGATCATTGAGTAATGCTCAAGAATTTCATATACATATGCATGGGAGCAGGTCTTTTGGCCTGCTCTTCTGTTACCACTATTCATACAAGCGCTGAACGCGTTGAAGTGAATAGTGTATATGATCATGAAAATAGAATAGACTCAATCGTTCAGCCTTACAAGAAAGATCTAGAAAAGGAGATGTTGGAAGTGATCGCACATGCAGATCATGATTTCACAAAGGGAAGACCAAACGGAACCTTGAATAATTGGGCTACGGATGCGCTTCTTGACAATCAACTAAGAACTTCAAAAGGACAAAGACAAGTGATGTCATTGTTAAACGTTGGAGGGTTGCGGAATCCAATTAGCAAAGGAGATGTTACCGTTGGGGATATATTTAAACTAATGCCATTTGACAACAACGTTGTTTGGGTGGAAATGCCAATAGAAGTACTTCCTGAAATAGAAGCTTATTTGCGAAAGAGAGGAGGGGAGCCTGTGGGAATGGTTAAAATTGAAAAGGGAAAAATTCGTTTTCTCGATCCGATTAGTAATTCAAAAACCTTTTGGATAATCACGTCCGATTACTTAATGAATGGAGGCGACAATATGTCTTTCTTTGAAAAGAAAGTTTCTTTTGAGAATGATGGCGTGTTATTGAGAGATGTTTTTCTTGAAGAGGTTAAAATGCAAAAAGTATTGCGTTACAACAATGAAGAAAGAATAACCTTCGAATGATGGAGAGAAGAGATTTTTTAAGAAATACAGTCGTCGTATCAGCAGGAGTGTTGGTTGCACCTTCTTTATTTGCTAAAGGGACGAGTAATTCAGAAAATCACCTGACCATTCTTCATACCAACGATACACATTCCAATATCGATCCATTTCCCGAAAACCATTCAAGATACCCGGGAAAAGGAGGTGTCGCAAGACGATTTGAACTCATCAACAAAATACGTGCAGAAGAAGAGAATGTTTTACTTTTAGATGCAGGTGATATTTTTCAAGGAACTCCTTACTTTAACAGGTATGGCGGCGTTCTCGAAATGCGTTTAATGTCAGAGTTGGGGTATGATGCCGCGACAATGGGAAATCACGATTTTGACGCGGGTATTGATGGTTTTGTTAAAGCACGGCAATATGCGAAATTTCCGTTCCTCTGTTCAAATTACGATTTCACGAATACGGCTATTGATGGTCACACAGATGATACGTTCATTGTACAGAAAGGAAATATCAAGGTTGGTATTTTCGGAGTGGGTGTTGAATTAAAAGGACTTGTGCCAGATGATAAATACAAAGAAACCGTCTATATAGATCCAATTGATATTGCGAATGATCGTGCACGCGATCTAAAGAAACAAGGCTGTGATTTGATCATTTGTCTCTCACATCTCGGATATGAGTATGGATCTGATAAAGTATCCGATCGGGTTTTTGCGCAAAAAACGAGAAACATTCATTTGATCATTGGAGGGCACACGCACACCTTTTTGGAGAAACCAACAGAGGAGAAGAATTTGGATGGAGAAACTGTATTGGTGAATCAAGTCGGTTGGGCGGGAATCAACGTTGGTCGAATTGATTTTCAATTTGAAAAGAAAGCCTTTGCGAAGAAGGATGTGTTGATTGTTGAATAGATTAAACCATGAAGATTCTAGTATTGTCATTGTTGTTTTTCGGTGCGCTTGGGTACAATGACGTGGTAGAGATTGATGTTCCTGGTGCCCATAATTGCGATGATCCTACATACTTTGAAGTGGTGAAGGGATATATTACTTTAATAGGAGATAGTAGTACCATTGACATTTCTTCGGACATGAGCGGGCACATGTTGACTTATCATTTCATTCATGAAGGCGATTGGAAAATGACAGTCGATAATGGGCCGAGAATCTATTTCTCATTCAAAGACCATCAACGTGGGAATATTTTGTGGGAGAAAGACCCTAGCTCTGTAGAGGTTAAAATAACCTTTGAATTTCGATGCTTTGAAGTCGGAGTTGATGAAGAAGAAGTTGAGCGGGAGATTCGAGCTCTGTATTGTGCTTTGATTGATCGCGCATCAGCATACAAGTATGAAGGGAATTGATCGTCAATGGAAAAGAGTTGCCTTGTATTGAGTTTGTTAATTGGCGGATTCTAGAATCAATATCGCAATATTGCGATATTGAAAAATTGGATTATTCCTCAGAAAAATCATCTACACAAATCAACACCAAATCTCCATAGCATTGCGCAACTGTTGAATCGAATGTACCCATAATCATTAACCCAGTTTTGTACCTAAACCAATGCAGTCCTATTCTGTGTTTTACTGCGTCTCCAAAATACCTGTTTTGCGCCTAAAAATGAGACGTCGTTTACTTTTATCGTTCATTACCAAGTCTAAGGTCAACAGCACCTCCTCGACCTTCCAAGTACCAATAATTTTTTCATCTGGGAATTCTGAATCTGTGATGAAAATACTGTCCTTTGTAGTGTGCCATCGCATCGGTTCTTCACTTGATGTAATACTACTGGTTAGTTTTCTGTCAGGTGTGAAGTCCCAGACTATCAATTGCGAGGTGTCAATGTTTCTCTTCTCACTATTGACATAAAGATCGTTTAGTTTCCAACTGCCTAGTATTTTGGTTCCTTCGGGCTGACTCTTGTTAAGAATAACCTTCGGTGCTGGAACGTCGTAATCCATTCGATTCTCTTTCCAGTTATGAATTTTGAACTCTGGCATCTTATAAAGCCATTCTTCAGGCTCACCGTCTTCATTCCGAAAATCTTCCTCCACCGAATCGCCAGTGAATACCCCAGTGACAATTAAACTATATCCTTTTGTGTCGGAAACAGGAAAGTCATCCGGAGCTATAACACTTATCCAAGGACCTTCTTGAGTATTAGGGCTAACACCAATGTAGTAATCTGGACACATGCATCCCCAGCCTAATGAGCGAACGACAAAAGGCATCTCAACTATTTCTTGAATGTTCTTATTTATATTCTTTATTCTTAAGTCAATCCAATTTGTAAGACTGTCTGAAGACCAGTCCTCATAAGTTTGTCCAAAGGCAGATGTAGCATGCATTAACACCGACAGAATAAAAAACTTAAGTATCGTTCTTTTTTTTCTCATTTATCGCTCATGTGATTTTTTAGAGAGAGACTCAATCACCGTACAAATATATGTAAATATGGATTCGATGAATTGAGAGCAGTAAACGCTGTATTTTCTTAGTTAATCGTAATAGATTCTTTGTTTAAGTGATTGATAAATAGAGTTGTAAATGTGTGCGTAGTTCATTATTTCGTAATTTGGTGCAGGTATTGGGGTTTTGCATGGTTAGAAACCATTTACCTTTGGTGTGATTATTGATAAATGCGAGAGCGAACATGACGTTCAAAAATGATACTTATGAAAAATACACTACTAATTGTTGGCGTAATTATTTTGGTAAACTTCGCTAGTTTTGGTCAAGGCCGAAATACGACCGCTGATTACACGCCTGTTCGAAATATTCTAACAAATTGGGATCAAATTAGAGGGGATTGGTTAACATCCAGCTTAGCAGCTATCGCAAACGATGAAGCAATTCCTGATCGTACATTTCCTGAACCGTTAACACCATATCAACTTTTTGCCTTTGTACCAGAAAATTCACGGACAAGAGTCGTTGAGTTAATGGATAGCATAGAGCGTTCTGAAGTACGACCTAGTGGAGTCAATTTTGAACGTGGAATTAATATTGTTAGAATGTTGTCCATGATTTCTAGACCTACTACGATACGATCAAGTTGGACTTTTGGAGATCCACATATTGTTTCATTTGACAAATCATACCATCAAAATTTTCAAGTAGGGGAGTTCGTTTTGGCTAAGTCGAAGACATCGGATTTTGAAATACAGGCGCGCTTTGAAACGATCAATGAAGATGCCTCTTTTACAACAGCGGTTTCAATGAGTGTAAATGGTGATATTGTAGCTATTTACGCAGGTGATAAACCAGATGATATCCAAAACAGTGCCTTGCGCGTTAATGGGGAGGTTGTTTTAATAAGCAACCCTACGTATTATTTACCCAAAGGAGGAACAATTAGCTATTCTAATGGCGCTTATACAGTTAACTGGGCGAGTGGAGAAGCGTCAATTATTGAATTTGAAAATTACATGGATAAAAAATACCTGAACGTAGCTATTCAGATCAATGCTGAAAATGAATCAGATCACACAGGTTTGTCTACTATTCAATCAACTGGCGACGAAAGTGAGGTTTATGCATCTGCACGGATTGAGGAAAGTACTTCGCTATTTAGTTACAATCAAAACCGTACGGCAGCTTATTATTCAAGGTCACATCATAAAAGAAAGAAAGTTACACGTCTCGATTCTCAAGCTGAGGTTGAAGCACGTAAGGTTTGTTTGGAGGCTGGCGTGAGTGAAATCGATTTGGAGGGGAGCATTTACGATTATGGACATTTCTCTATTCCTCCAAGTTTACGTCCAGAGTTTACGTCTCCTGTCGATGAAACTGAATTAGTTGAATTGTCAGAGCGTGTATTGAACACCAACTCGACGAAAAATCAATTGTCTTCGAATCGAAGTGAAATTCCAGAAGAAGATAACAAGGAGGTCGCCCGTAGAGAACGAAAACCGATTGATGGTGAGAGGGTAGAAGAAGTTGTTTCAGTTGTTGGAAGGGTATTTTTAGAAATACTAAACAGTGGAATCCGTGTTCGATAAAAAAGTGTAATAGTATTGAATTGACTATTTAAGAAACGGAATAAATCGCGCGACTTTTTTCTGATACTCCTTGTACTTAGGATACTTTGACGCCGAAATTTCCTCGCTAAAATTCGAGCTTCCAATAAACAATAAGACCAATAAAACAGCGCCAGCAACAGACCAATTGATCCATACACCAGTAGCGGTAACAGAAAAGAAATAGATCACAATCCAGACACTTTGTTCAGCTGCATAATTAGGGTGGCGCATAATGCCCCATAAACCAGTGTTTACAAATCCATGCGCGTACTCGCCTAAGTCTTCTTTGGCATTAATTCTTCTGTATTTTTCTGTTTGAAATTTGTATTGTTGGTGATCAGCAACGTACTCCATAATCACAAATCCGATGACAAGAAAAGCCAATAGGTAATCTGCCCAAAAGAGTTCAGTGCCATTAACACCCTTAATCATTGGGAACATGATAAGCATGACCAAGCCCATTTGGTAGAAAGAGATGAAAAAGAGATTGAATAAGATCCATTTCCATTTGGCTTGAAATTCTGGTTTCGCACGCAAAATAGCCCATCGATAATCTTCATCACCAGTCCAAAACTTCCATGAATAGCCACCTCTGCGTCCGAAATTATACGTAAGTCGGATACCCCAAATACTTATTACACTTGCGATCAATAGCATACGTTCATCCCAGTGCGTTAGGTAGACTACTTCCCATGCATAAATTAGAGGTGCTATACTCCACAGTTTGTCAACTTGACTGTAATTATCTGTAATGCTACTAACGATGAAACATGCGGCTGATAAGCCAACATATGTATAAATGACTGGCCACATAACGCGCAATTGTTCCAAGTTTGGCGGAGTGTCATACAGATAAGCAAATACTGGGACCGCAATCAATGTCGCAAGTAAAAAAAGTACAGTTTTCCACATAATTTATACAAGCGTTATTTAATAGGTTTAAGTTGGGAGTCGTTTACATTTCCATCATCATCAAATTGATGCAACAAAATCCGTAAAGACTTTTTTATGAAGTTCAAGGTCTAGATTCGGAGAAATTGCAACGCGGGCAATGTAATCTTTGTCACCTTCTTTAGTTGTCCCTTGAGTAGAAGTTGCGGGTATCGTCCAGTAACATCCTTTTAACTGTCCGTAGCTCACACAGTACTTACTCTCATTCGGGATTTTCGTAATCATTAAATTGATCAATTTATGGTTTAAGTCTCTTTTATACGCCTCACGTTCTTCATCTGTATTTCCTTTGGTTGGAAGATCTAATGAAAAAACGGATGGGGTAAATCCTTGTTCTGCCAATTCTTCTGAAACAAAGTTGATCTTCGCCGTAGGCAAGGTCTCGTTGATGAAGTTTACAAAATCACGTGTGTTCTTATAAGCATCTTCAATCCTTTGATTCATGGAGGGCAATTGTTTGGCTAATATTTCCATTTGAAGATTTCTAGCCTGATTGTCGCAAAGTATCAGATGCTTTTCTATTTTTTCCATCAAAGCTTCCGTTTTTGTATTTCCTACGCAGTAACCAGCAGTGCACTTCCCTCCACTTGGAAATTTCGATCCACTAACATATGAAATTGTCCTAACTGTAGAAAGTATTTCGCCTTCACCCAAAAAGTGAACATTGGGACAAAATGTTTGATCTAAAATAAAAACGGGATCGATGGCAGTTTCACCGGTTGCCGTTTTACGTTCTACGCTTAAAGCCTCTTTTAATTTTATTAGATCTGGGACTTCAACTCTAGGGTTTGTTGGGATCTCAGCGATGATATAAGGGATAGCATCTTGCTTTGCAATTTGATCTAAAACGAGATCAACACTTTGAACCATATCGTGATCACCATCCACTGGCAAATCCATTACTTCTACATTATCTAGGCAAGCAGCAACTCGTCTTGCTTGGTCATTGGTTCCACCATAACAATTCGGAGGAACAACAAATTTGATTGCTTTTCCTTGATGATTTTCTTGCGCATGGTCAATTAGTCCCATCATAATCGCATATTGCATTGATAGTCCGCTAGAAGCTTCGAGTGGTTTTGTATTGCTTCCTGTGATGGTTTTAATCGAATCTAAGACACTAATTTTATTCCCTTTGACATCACTTTTAATTGTATGAACAGAAGATTTATTGATTAATAACTTTAAGGCATCAAGCGAATTGGCTGGCGTCATTGCAATCGTCTCTCTTCTACGGACATGTTGAATTTCCGAAACGTAACTTTCATTCTGTTCTCCATTTACCAATAGAATACTTCCTAGGTGAGAATGAAAACCAACATAAAAATCAATAGCGGGAGTGAGTTCCAAAGAATTCATTTCATCTTGATGTGAAACAAAAATTGTACTTCCGTCAAATTCAGAAATGGCTGCTGCTTTCTCTACTTTCTTCAGCTCAAATTTATACCCGTAAACGTTTCTAAGTGCTTCCGCGTCAAAGAAATCAGGCAGGTCATCCGAATAAACAATTTGAGTTTTTTTATTGTCTAATAAATTTTTTCTCAGAACGGCCAAGATAGGAATCGTCTTTGATGAAAAGCTGATTACATTTTCTGGTTTCAGATCATTTAAGCCAGCAATTAACCATTCCAACACACAAGATAATGGGTGACCTAATCGAATATAGTCATAAGCCGTTGGTAATTCGTTAAGTGCTGATGATTGAAAATTATTGTCGTTGAATAATTTCTCAAACTGTTCGGTGAATTGGCTTTTAGCCAATTTTTCATCATAAATATCTAGTCGATGCGTTGTTAGGCTCAACCAATCAGTTGGCATATTCTCCAATACATCTTTTACATAATCTAGCTTTTTACTTGCCTGCATAATTTTCACCTTTAGATAGGGCGGCAAGATACATTTAATCCATTTATTTTAGAAGTGTTGGAAGACGTTTTATTGCATAGGATGCGGTGCTTGGCAGCTGTACATGTATATGCGACAAAAGTTGATTCCTCGAATCCTAAATCCGTGCTTTCGTTGATGTGGTTTCTGAGTCCGACGAAGTGTGACGTATAAAACGGGTATAGTTCAATAGTAGTATCCAATTAGGATAAACCCAATTGACAATAGAAGTGCAACTTGCCCTAGGCACCCTGTTGATTCCGTCAAGTTAACTCCTGCTGGAATTGGTAGCTCTGGGTCATTATCTTCGGGGATATTGACTTCTTTTATGTATTCAAATTTAGGCTTGTACTCACCGTCGCTATTGTGTATCCTCAATACGACATAGCTGTAATCAAAGAAATTATAATCGTCGAGAATCGGGCGGATTTCATGATAAACATCTTCAACATTCATTGGTTCATTGCAGCGTATTAGAAACTCACCACTGCTTCCGTCATCATCAACACCAAATATGTCAAGTGTTCCAGCATTTATTTTATCTAGTCGAGTTTGTGTAGCAGTTACGAATCGATCTATATCATTAAGATCTTCCACCTGACTTTCGAAGCTAATGATAATTTCATGACTCGGTTTGCTCGTATCTTTTCTCGATTGTAAAGCAATGAGAAGGGTTTTCAATTCGCTTTCCGTCATTCTTGTTTTTTAATTATTGAATTATTGAATTGTACTTGGGACTTCATTTTATATAAAGTGCGCAGATCTACCAAGGATTATTGCTACCAACTTATACATACAGCACAGGACAAACAGCATCTGAAAACCATAAATTTGTTAGTATCAACTACCAAGAGCACGTTTAGACCCCGAAAAAAAAAGCGCCGATCCAAAGACCAGCGCTAAATTTATTTGAAGAATGAAGAATCAATTCAGATTTCAACATTCAGATTTATTAACTCTTAAAGGTGGATTACCTCGTCGTAAGCTGCAGCGGCCGCTTCCATAATTGCTTCCGACATTGTTGGGTGAGGGTGAACCGTTTTTATCAATTCATGTCCCGTAGTTTCCAACTTCCGCAAAGCGACAAGCTCGGCAACCATTTCGGTTACGTTTGCACCAATCATGTGTCCGCCAAGTAGTTCACCGTATTTCGCATCGAAGATTAATTTTACGAAACCTTCCTTTGCTCCAGCAGCGCTTGCCTTTCCTGATGCAGAGAATGGGAACTTACCAATCTTCAATTCGTGTCCAGCTTCCTTTGCAGCTTCTTCAGTCATACCAACAGATGCTACCTCTGGAGAACAGTAAGTACAACCTGGGATGTTACCGTAATCTAAAGTGTCTGGGTTGTGACCTGCAATTTTCTCAACGCAAATAATCCCTTCTGCCGAAGCAACGTGTGCTAATGCGGGGCCAGGAATAACATCGCCAATAGCATAATATCCAGGGATATTTGTTTGGTAATAATCATTGACAAGAATTCTACCACGGTCGGTAACAATTCCTAAATCTTCAAGTCCTATGTTCTCAATGTTCGCTTCAATACCAACGGCAGAAAGAACGATGTCACATTCTATTTTTTCTTCTCCCTTCTTCGTTTTCATCGTAACAACACATCCTTTTCCAGAAGTGTCAACTGACTCAACAGATGAATCGGTCTTAATCTTAATTCCAGATTTCTTAAAGGATTTCGTCAGTTCTTTTGAAACATCTTTATCCTCAATGGGAACAATGTTCGGAAGGTATTCAACAACCGTTACTTCTGTGCCAATCGCATTGTAGAAGTACGCAAACTCAACACCAATTGCTCCAGAACCAACAACAACCATTTTCTTAGGCTGCGTTTTTAAGGTCATTGCCTCTCTATATCCAATCACCTTCTTTCCGTCTTGTGGAAGATTTGGCAATTGACGAGAACGAGCACCAGTTGCAATGATTACTGCTTTACCTGCTTCGTAGTCAGTCGTTTTGCCGTCTTTATCCGTTACGGCGACCTTCTTGCCAGCCTTAATAACACCAGTTCCATTCAATACGTCTATCTTGTTCTTTTTCATTAAGAACTGAACGCCTTTACTCATTCCACTCGCAACGCCACGGCTTCTTTCAACCATCGCTCCGAAATCGGCTTTCGCATCTTTTACAGTGATTCCATAATCTTCTGCGTGAGATAGGTATTCAAATACATTTGCACTCTTTAATAGCGCTTTTGTAGGAATACATCCCCAGTTAAGACAAATACCACCTAATGATTCTCTTTCCACAACGGCAGTTTTTAATCCCAATTGTGACGCGCGAATCGCAGTAACATATCCTCCAGGTCCACTTCCAACAACAATTATATCGTAACTCATACTATTCAATATTTGATCAGCGCGAAGATAATCATTTCTTGAAATATTGCGGTATTCATTTATTTGATTTTCCTTCCTCCATTCAAGGAGGATTGAGGGAGAGGAATTTTAAGTGTTCTTTCGCTTTCCGTCTAAATACAATGTTTCGGTGCTTGGTTCTTTAGGAAGACACAATAGTTCTTCCAATTCAACACAATTACTTTGTTCAAAAAACCTTAATAAATCCCTGCTGCTCATACTGAATCCCTGCATTATTATACCTACTTTTGCACCATCATTATTAGTATATGGAAAGCACAATTAGTCAAGAAGCAACGGTTGAGCAAGCAGTAGAGCTTGGACTTCTCCCGGAAGAGTTTGAAATGATTAAAGGGATTCTAGGAAGAACCCCAAATTTTACAGAGACCGCTGTTTACTCAGTGATGTGGTCGGAACATTGTTCGTATAAGAACTCCATTTATTGGTTGAAACAACTGCCAAAGGATGGTCCGCACATGTTGGTGAAAGCTGGTGAAGAAAACGCAGGTCTTGTAGATATAGGTGATGGATTGGGATGCGTCTTTAAGATTGAATCGCACAACCACCCAAGTGCGTTGGAGCCTTATCAAGGAGCAGCGACTGGAGTTGGAGGTATCAACCGTGATATCTTTACGATGGGAGCGCGTCCAATTGCACAAATGAATTCGTTGCGCTTTGGAAATATTGAGAAAGATCGAACAAAGTGGCTCGTTAAAGGTGTGGTGAAAGGAATTGGCGATTACGGAAATGCCTTTGGTATTCCAATCGTTGGAGGAGAAGTGTTCTTTGATGATTCATACAATACAAACCCATTGGTAAATGCATTCTCTGCGGGAATTATGGATCCAACAAAGGTTATTTCTGCTACATCAGCGGGAGAAGGAAACCCAGTCTTTATTGTTGGTTCATCAACGGGTAAAGACGGAATTGCGGGTGCAGCTTTTGCATCAAAAGATATAACGGAAGAATCGGCAGATGATTTGCCTTCAGTTCAGGTGGGAGATCCATTCATGGAGAAACTACTTTTGGAGGCGACGATGGAATTGGCTGATACAGATGCGATTGTCGGAATGCAAGACATGGGTGCTGCTGGTATCACGTGTTCTTCATGTGAGATGAGCGCTGCAGGAGATAATGTTGGAATGGACATCAACCTTGATTTGGTACCAACCAGACAAGACAATATGCTTCCATACGAGATTTTGCTTTCAGAGTCACAAGAGCGAATGTTGGTTGTTGTACAAAAAGGAAAAGAGCAAGTTGTTCACGATATTTTTGATAAGTGGGATTTACACGCCGAGGAAATTGGTGTGGTAACAAAAGGTGGACGTGTTCGCTATTTTATGAATGGAGAAATCGTAGGTGATGTGCCTGCTGAGTCTTTGGTTCTTGGTGGTGGAGCCCCTGTTTACGAAAGAGAATATAAAGAGCCTGCATATTATCAGGAGTTCAAAAAATTCGATATTAATTCTATTGAACAACCAGAAAACTTAAAAGAAGTAGCATTTACTTTACTTCAGAATCCTAATATCGCTTCGAAGAATTGGGTGACTGAACAATATGATTCAATGGTTGGCACGCGTACGATGACAACAAATCGTCCATCGGATGCGGGTATTTCTAATATTAAGGGTACGAACAAGGCGCTTGCAATGTCCGTAGACTGTAATTCAAGATACGTTAATGCTGATCCCGAAATAGGTACAATGATTGCCGTTTCAGAAGCAGCGAGAAATATTACATGCGCAGGTGGAAATCCAAGTGCAATTACAAATTGCTTGAATTTCGGAAACCCATACAACCCTGAGTCATTCTGGCAATTTGTTGGTGCGATTAAAGGAATGTCTGCCGCTTGTTTGAAGTTCGAAACTCCAGTAACTGGTGGAAATGTATCCTTCTACAATCAAACAGTAACGGACGGTGTAGAGGTACCTGTCTTCCCAACGCCAACAATTGGTATGATTGGAATTATCGAAGACAAGGACAAGATTATGACATTGGACTTCAAGGATAAGGGAGATCTTATTTTTGTCATTGGAGCTTCTCATGATGACATTTCATCTTCAGAATATCTTGTGTCTTACCACGGAGTCAAAGCTTCGCCAGCACCGTATTTCAATTTGGAAGAGGAGTTTGCGATGCAACAAACGGTAAAAACACTGATTCAGAATGGACTAATCAACGCTGCACATGATGTTGCTGACGGAGGTTTGTTTGTCAGTTTAACAGAAATGGCTATTCCTAGAGAACTTGGATTTGATATCGTTACAGATTCAGAAGTACGTGAGGATGCATTTCTTTTCGGAGAGTCTCAAGGTAGAGTTTTGGTAACGGTAAATGAAGATCAGGAAGATGATTTTCTTGAGCATATGATGCAATCCAATGTGAGTTTTACACTACTTGGACATGTGACAAAAGGAAAGATGATGATTGATGATGAGCACTTCGGATTTATTGGAGAGGCGAAGGCACTCTTCAACGATGCGCTTGCGAAGCACATGGAAAATTAGTAGATTACGACACTTAATAAGCACGAATGGAATACAATACGTCACGGGTAAAACTGTTACTTCCTGAATACGGAAGGAACGTCCAGAACATGATTTCACATGCGATGGAGATTCCCGAAAGAGAAGAGAGAAATCGTGCCGCACAGGCAATTATTGAGGTGATGGGGCAGTTGAATCCACACCTTCGTGATGTTGACGATTACCGACACAAATTATGGGCACATCTATTTATCATGTCTGACTTTCAGCTTGAGGTAGATTCACCGTATGAAATCCCTGAGAAGGAAAGCTTGGCTGAAAAGCCTGAGCGAATGGATTATCCTAAAAGCAAAATTCGCTTTGGACACTACGGACAATACTCTCAGAAGATTTTGGAAGAGGCGATTGAAGGTGTCAAAGATGAGAAGGAAAGAGCTTATCTGACGAAAGCAATGGGTAATTTCATGAAAAAGCAATTCTTGCGACATAACAACACAGCTGTCGAGAATACAGTGATTGCTGAACAGCTTAGCGAACTTTCAAAAGGAACATTGAAACTTGAAAATCCTGATGAAAATCTGACAAGTACAAATCAGTTGCTAAAAACATTGGGTCTGCAGCAAAATGTGAACAGTAATAACCGCAAGCAGAGCAGTAATAGCAACCGCAAGAAACAACAATACAAAAAGAAATATAAAAAGTAGATCAATGGCTTCGTTCGAAATTCATGGTGGTAAACCGCTAAAGGGTGAATTAATACCACAGGGAGCAAAAAACGAGGCGCTACAAGTGCTTTGTGCACCCCTTTTAACTTCTGAGAAAGTAACCATTTCAAATATTCCTGACATTGTAGATGTGAACAAGCTAATTGGCTTGCTTCAGGCAATGGGGGTGAAAATTGAAAAGGTTGAGAAGGGAACGTATATTTTTCAAGCGAAAGATGTTGATCTTGAGTATTTACAAACAGAAGATTTCAAGAAACGTGCTGGGTCTCTACGTGGTTCTGTAATGATTGTTGGACCATTGTTGGCACGTTTCGGAGTAGGGTATTTGCCCAAGCCTGGAGGTGATAAAATTGGTCGCCGTAGATTGGATACACATTTTGCTGGAATGATTCAGCTTGGAGCGAAATTCAATTATGACGCTGGCGAACATTTCTACGCAGTTGAAGGAAAAAAATTAAAAGGAGCATACATCCACATGGATGAAGCTTCGGTAACAGGAACAGCGAATATTGTAATGGCTGCAGTGATGGCCGAAGGAACAACTACGATATATAATGCGGCTTGTGAGCCTTATTTACAGCAGTTGTGCAAAATGCTGAATAGCATGGGGGCGAAGATCTCTGGCATCAGCTCCAATATGCTTACGATTAAAGGCGTGAAAAAATTGGGAGGATGTTATCACAGAATCCTTCCAGATATGATCGAAATTGGATCATTCATTGGATTGGCTGCGATGACCAATTCGGAAATCACAATAAAAGATGTGAGTTGGGAGAATTTGGGTATCATTCCAACAATCTTTCGACGTCTTGGAATTAAGATAGAGAAGAAAGGAGATGATATGTTCATTCCTAAACAGGATAGCTATACAATAGAATCGTTTATTGACGGTTCCATCATGACGATTGCAGATGCACCATGGCCTGGGTTTACACCTGATTTATTGTCCATCGTTCTTGTAATTGCTACCCAAGCACAAGGAAGTGTATTGATTCACCAAAAGATGTTTGAGTCGCGTTTATTCTTTGTCGATAAGCTAATTGACATGGGCGCGCAAATCATATTATGTGATCCACATAGAGCTACGGTTATTGGTTTGGATCGGAAAACGGCCTTGAGAGGAATTCAGATGACTTCGCCTGATATTCGCGCAGGAGTATCTTTATTGATTGCGGCGCTTTCAGCGGACGGCAAAAGCACAATTCATAACATAGAACAAATCGACAGAGGGTATCAAGACATCGATATTCGATTGAACAACTTAGGTGCTGATATTCGAAGAATAGGTTAATGCGCTTGGCTTTTGCAATCATAGCGTTTATTCTGTTCGGTTTTGGAGTGCCCAATGCTCCGATCAAAGGACAACAGGCTCCTGATTTTGAGTTGGCAAGTCCAAGCGGGAAAAAGATCAAATTATCAAAGCTGAGAGGTAAAGTAGTCCTTATTGATTTTTGGGCATCTTGGTGCAGACCTTGTCGAGCTGAAAACCCAAATGTTGTGGAAGTCTACAACAAATACAACAAAGCCAAATTCAAGAACGGAAAAGGCTTTGAAGTTGTCAGTGTGTCTTTAGATCGAGCAGAAGAAGCATGGGTGAAAGCGATTAAAGACGACGGTCTCATTTGGAAGAACCATGGTTGGGATAAAGACAATGTAGTTTCTATAATGTATGGTGTGCGAACAATTCCTACGGCTTACCTAATTGACGGAGATGGAAAGGTTGTAGCTTCGGGTGCAGAACTGAGAGGTTTGGGCTTGCATATTGCTTTGGATAACTTGCTAGCAGATTAGCGCATTTCGCACATTTATAGAAGGTTATCCTTTTTGGTGTTAGCAAAGATTGTCAACAGGTTCTTCAATTAATAGATTCATTTTTTTGTAGTTTTTTGTCTTGAATTGGACAAGTGTGATAGACTGTCTTAAATTTGAGCAGGCGTTACCTTTTTGAAATCTCGACATTATACTATAGAACATTCTAAACATTCCATTATGAAAGCTAGTTGGATTTTACCATTAAGTGCACTTCTATTTATCGGGTGCAATGCAAATCAAGAAATTATAAGTGAAACAGATCAAGTCGTTGAAGAGGTAGCGTCGGTTATCCAACCAATTGCAGGGTTAGAAAACTCCATTCAGCAATTCAAGGTTGATGGCATAAAAAGAGATACAATTTTTCTTTCGAACGGTGGAAGCATCATTTTTGAGGAAAATTCCTTCGTTGATTCCGACGGAAAACCAATTAAAGGAGAAGTTGATGTTAGCTGGGAAGAATTCCACACACTTGGTGATATTATCGCTTCTGGAATACCAATGAAATACGATTCTGCAGGAGTTGCTTTTGATCTGGTTTCTGGTGGGATGTTTACGATTAGTGCTTCACAGAATCAGAAACCTGTTGAAATTGCGGAAGGAAAGAGCGCTACGGTAAATATGGTTTCTTTACAAGATACGCCTTGTTACAATTTCTATGAGCTGGATGAAAAATCAGGTGATTGGGCATACCAAACAACCAAGTCTGGTGAAGTCGTGGAGAAAGAGGAGGAAGTAGCAGATGAAAGTGCGGCAGCCAATAGCATAATAGACGTTGAGCTGGATACGCGGAAATTTATTGACCTTCGCAACCTTGATATCGTAGGTTGGAAAACGCGGATTCCGATCAGTAAAGGAGATAAAAGATGGTTAACCGCTAATTATTCCAATGCACGTCTATTTGAATCAGAGACTGAAGGGTGGTATTTGATTGAAGTGAAAACAGCTGACGGGACAAGAAAGTATGATGTTGAACCATACTTAATGGACGAAGCATTAGCAGATTCAAAGAAGAACTCAGCACTTTTGGAGAAAGAAATGGAAGCTCTTGTTGAGTATCAAAGGAATTTGGCTTCTGGCAAAGTAATACGGTCGATTGAAATAGATGGATTTGGAACCTACAATTGGGACATCATTAACAAACGTGAAAATTCCTTACCGCTCTTTGCGAATTTTGATTTCCCTGGAAAAGTAGATCCACGTATGGTTTCACTTTTCTTGATCTCTCCAGATGAGAATGCAGTGGTTAAGTACGATGCTACGGGAGCCGCACAATTCTCATTTGACCCAAATCTTTCAAATTGTTTGATCGCCATTATGCCAGACAATAGTTTAATGTCCGTATCTGACAAAGGATTTAATAAGGCAAGAAGCTTGACAGGCGGTTCGTCGTGTACGTTTAACTTCGAAAAGACCAACATCAAGCTGAAATCTCCCAATGATATTATGAGTCACATAAATGCCTTGATATAATTCGATTGAGGTTAATATGGCTCTTCATACTGTGTGTAAGTTCATTGTGTTATGGACAAGAGGTCCTCGTTGGAAACAAAGGTGGTCAATGGATAATTTATTCTGGAAAGGAGAAGATCACATTGCCAAACTCGTTCTATGAAGTGGGCAATTTCGATAACCGAAACCTAACCAGTTTCGGAGAGCATGGAAAATATGGAATTCTAAACGCATCAGGGGCAGTTGTTGCACCGCCAAGCTACTATTCAATTAACCAACTTGGAGGAGGAATATATCTCTGTGTTGATGAGCAGGGGCAGACTATTGTCGATTTTACCCAAAGTTCCCCAAATGGATTTTTGTGCAAAAATGCAACAAAACTGACCAAGTCATGGCGATTTGTTGAAATGGAAAAGGAGCACTATTTGTTTAACATCAAGAATGGAGCGCGTGTTAATTTTAAAGAAGGAGATACCCTTCTAAATTATGGTTTCGATCACATTTATGTGAGATTAGGTGCGAAGAATAGGCTTTATTCGCCAGCAGGAGATACAGTGCAGATGGATGGAAACTATCCTAGATTTTCCAAATTTCACTTAGATATTACAACAATCGATGGAAGGGTTTTGGTCTTTAACGATCGGCAGTTTGACCTTCCTCATGATGCTAGATATGTTAAGATAGTTGAAGATGAGCTAATCTATTCAAGTGATGGGCGGTCGTACATTGTCAATACTGTTACTGGTGAAGAGATTTTTTCTGCAGATTACGATAATATAACTCGTTTTGGAATCGGCTATTTTCTTGCTTACAAAAACAACAAGGTGGGAATTGTTCGTGCAGACGGAACTGTGATTTGTCCACCAAAATACAATTTCATCACGGATAGCAGAACGCATTACACTGTCTACCAAAGCGGTGGTACGGGCGCCATGGATAAATCTGGAAACGAGATTGTACCTTGTGTCTACAGGTCCGTAAAGGCGTCGCCAGCGTTTTTTAATGTTACTTCTGAATTAGGTTTTCAGGGGATATACTCTCGTAAGACTAATCGACTTTTGATTGACTGCGCCTATGATCGGATAGATATCCGAGATAATAAAATTAGAGCATGGTCGGGCGACAAGCTACGTATTTTTGAAATTGATAAGAACCATGCGATTATTCACACGCTAACGCTTGCAAATGCGATAACCTTGCATACACGACATTCGTCCAAGCGACAGGAGCAAATAGATGAACGCCTTTTTTCATTAGGATGGTACACTGAAACAATTCCTCGCTTTGATTCACTAGGATTTAAAGTAGGAGAAATTCACAAGTGGGGATTAAAGGGGGCGAATGATTCTATCATATTGAAAGCGCGGCATCTGCAGCCAAAATTTATTCCGAATGCAGAGTTTAGTCTGGTGCCTCGAAAAAAGATGAAGACGCAGTATGCAGGACTAAGTGTGGAAATTAATGCTTCTACTGTAATCGACTTCACTTCAGGAAAAATGCTCCTTACTGATGCTATTTATTCAATAGATACGATGGATTTGATGACACGAAACTATTCGCGTTTTGTTGGGGGCAAAGGTCCAGGGATATTGAAAGAACAAGGAAAAGTCTTTTATGTCGATTTCATTGACGGGTATGATTCTGAGTTTGTGCGTTTTTGCAAGGCAAAAAATAAAAAAGTAAGTCCTGCAGATAAAGGGGATTCAAGAGCAGTTCGTTTGCCAAATATTGACTTGAATGATGATCCAGCAATTAAGATCGATTATCGGATAGGTTCAAAGAACTTTTCACATATAGTGTTTGAGGATGCAGAATGGAACTACCTAGATACAGCTGGAAATGTAATGTTCGAAAACCCTTTTGAGTTTGCTGAACAGTTTCATAGACAAACGGCGATTGTTAAGAGAAATGGACGTTTTGGGGTTGTTAGCGAAGATTCAATGGTGATTAAAAGTCGTTATCATCATATTGAGCGAGCAACTGATTTTTCTGATACACTGTTCATCGTAAAGAGTATCCCTAATGGCACGCGTTATCTCGATACCCTGACTAAAGAATTGAGCGATATTACCAAAGTGATGAAAAGAAGTGGCGACGCGTTTCAAATTCAGACTGGGAAAACGAAAAAAATCATTGACAGCGATTATCGAGTGGTTTCAGGTGACTCAAAAGCACAGAAATGGATGGGAAATGGGTTCTTTTATACGCGAAGCAACAAGGAATTCTTAATTTATGACGCTTTTGGAATAAATGTCGCAACATGCAGAGGAAAGCCTGATAAGGTGCTTAATGAACAATTCATTTTGATGAAGTCGCATAGTCGATTCGGGCTCCTTGATTTTTTAGGCGATACAATTCTTCCTTTTTCTTATAAGCTAATTGATGAATATGGACCGTACATTTTGGCAGGTGACGGCAGTGTCTTTACCATATATGATGCTCAAATGTCGGCGATTAAGAAAGTTAAGACTTCTAACATTTTGGTCGACGTAACATCAGGTAACATAGCTATCTACAACGAAGGGAAATGCTCGGTAATAAATCCACAGGGAAAAACTTTAAAGAAGTATGCTAATTTTAAACCTGAAGTTTTTCATGGAGGTGTATTGGTTGCTAAAGGAAGCGGAAAGACGATAGAGAACATTCATGGTGAAGGGATAGAAGTAAGTTACACAATTAAGAACATTGAAGTAATGGACGGTCATGGATTTCTTATCGAAGATAGAGATCGTCATTTTCATGTGTATACAGCAGGCTTGAAGAAATTGTTGCCAGATTCTTTATTGGACAGAGTGAATTATGTTGGGGAAGGATATGTGATGGCAAGATCTGAGAAGGGAATGGTGCTTTTTTCTGATGCTAAGGTGAAATGGTCAAGGCATAGATTTTATGTTCAGGGAACTTTTAATGATGGCCTCATATTGGTCAAGGACGGGGTGGAGAGTTCATTTCTCGATGTAAACTTAGAGAATGAGTTCGGACGAATTTACAGCGCAGCAATGCCTTTCAATAATGGTTATGCATCAGTGAAGGGCGTTGAAGGGTGGACGATAATTGATCGCAGAGGATATCCCAAATCATTGCCCGCATTTGATCAAATAGAGCCACTTGGTAACAACCTCTTTTCAACAAAAAAACAAGCGGTTTACGGTCTGTTTGATTCCCACGGAAATGTGCTTCTCCCAGTAGAGTTTCAACAGATTAACTTTTTGAAGGAGGACCTGATTCAAGGGGTTAAGCAAGGTGAAATATTCTACTTTCACAGAAACGGCAATCCCATCGAGCTGTAGACATCCAAACTTGAAGGTGTCAGGGGGAATCTGCCAACTTTACACATTTTTTAAAAATTCTCATGACAGTCTGTCCTATTTCGTCGATTGGCAGTATCTTTGCCTGCTGAAAAACATCAAAAAAAAATAGTGCTATGTCTGAGGAAAAAGACTTGAATAACGACGAACAAGAACAAACAGTGAACGAGCAACAAGAAGCAGAATCAAATGTGGAAGAACAAGAAGAAGTGAAAATCCCAACTGCAGAAGAGCGATTCGCTGAGTTGAATGACAAGTATATCCGTATTCATGCGGAGTTTGACAACTATAGAAAACGAACGAACAGAGAGAAGTTAGACATCATTAGTACGGCGAATGCTGGAATGTTGAAAGATTTGTTGGAAGTGATGGATGATTTTGAACGAGCGATTCAAAATAATGAAACCGCAGATGACATAAACGGTGTGAAAGAAGGATTCAATTTGATTTACAATAAGTTTAAAACGACGTTGGAAAACAAAGGATTGAAGCCAATGAATTCTATCGGAGAACCTTTTGATGTGGAGATTCATGAAGCGATTGCCAATGTGCCTGCTCCGAATAAAAAGGACAAAGGTAAAGTCGTTGATAGTGTAGAAAAAGGATATTACCTGAACGATAAAGTCATTCGTTTTGCAAAGGTTGTAGTTGGACAATAACGCAGGTTTGAAAAGATAAAGATGAGCCAAAAGAGAGATTATTACGAAGTACTAGGTGTGTCAAAAGGAGCAGATGCTTCTGAAATTAAGAAAGCATACCGCAAACTAGCGCTTAAATATCATCCTGATAAAAATGAAGGTGATACAGCAGCTGAGGATAAGTTTAAGGAAGCTGCAGAGGCGTATGAAGTATTAAGTAATGCTGAGAAGAAAGGAAGGTATGACCAGTTCGGTCATGCAGGGATGAGTGGAGCTGGCGGATTCGGCGGTGGTGGAATGGATATGAACGACATCTTTTCTCAATTTGGTGATATTTTCGGTGGAGCCTTCGGAGGTGGAGGTGGTGGCGGATTCGGCGGAAGCAGAGGTCGTACACGGGTTGTTCGAGGTACAAATCTTCGTGTGAAGATGAAACTTAATCTTCAGGAAATTGCCGAAGGAGTTAAGAAAAAGATCAAGGTCAATAAATTAGTAAACGCGGATGGAGTAACTTTCAAAGATTGTACGACGTGCAATGGTACGGGAAGACTAACGCGTGTTTCACAAACGTTCCTTGGAGCTATGCAGACGCAGACAACGTGTAATGTTTGTCATGGTGCTGGAAGAATGATTGATAAAAAGCCATCTGGAGCTGATGCAAATGGTTTAGTTCGAAAAGAAGAAGAAATCGAAATTGACATTCCTGCTGGAGTTATGGAGGGAATGCAACTCAGTGTTTCTGGAAAAGGAAATGCTGGTCCGATGGATGGTATCGCTGGTGATTTGATCGTAGTTATTGAAGAGATTGAAAGCGAGGAATTGAGAAGAGATGAAGAACATTTGCATTTCGATGCTTATATAAACTTCGTTGACGCGGTACTTGGTCATTCAATGGAAATCCCAACGGTTACAGGTAAGGCAAAAATAAAAGTAGAACCAGGTACACAGAGTGGAAAGGTTCTGCGCCTCAAAGGAAAAGGACTTCCGATTTTGCAGGGCTATGGCAGTGGAGATTTATTTGTCCATATCAATGTCTGGACACCAAAGAAAGTAAGCAAAGAGGAAAAAGAGCTTTTGGAAAAACTGCGTGAAAGCGAAAATTTCATTCCTAGTCCAGATCATCACGATAAGGGCTTCTTTCAAAGAATGAAGGACATGTTTCAATAAGATGAAATTTCTTGAGCAAGCGAACAAAAGTGAGGCGGGAGTCGGTACATTTGTGCTAACTATCGCTTTAGTACTCTTTTCTATTGTTATTGGTAGTGCCGTTGCAGAAATGTTATCCATAAAAATACTTGGATTTTCCTTGCAACATCTACCAGATAGTGCCGACAAAAATGCGGTACTATCCCTTTTATTATTGCCGTTTGTATTTCTTCTAGCGACCTTGGTTTTATGCATCAAGTATTTACATAAACGCGCCATTCTCTCGTTGTTTACTGCGCGCGCAGCATTCGACTGGAAGCGCTTCTTCGTTGGTTTTGGAGTCTGGGGATTAATCATGGGCATTTATTTATTGATAAGCATTGCCAACGGTGCAGCAATTGAGTGGAATTACAATTCCTCTACTTTTATTGGGCTATTGTTGGTTTCTCTTTTTATTCTTCCAATTCAGACAAGTGCGGAGGATGCTTTGTTCAGAGGCTTTTTATTTCAAGGGTTCGGTAAATTCTTTAAAAAAGGATGGATCAGTATTTTGATCACGGGTGTTTTGTTCGGACTGCTTCACTGGGCAAATCCTGAAGTAGCTAAAATTGGTGATATTCTTTTAGTATTTTATATTGGCACTGGGGTTTTTCTAGGCATTATCGCGCAGATGGATGACGGACTTGAGCTAAGCATGGGATATCATGCGGTCAATAATATTTTTGCTTCACTTATTGTTACTAACAACTGGCAAGCCTTTACTACAGACGCTTTACTAGTGGATAAAACACCACCAACCTTTGGTTGGGAGCCAATATTGACGATATTGGTGTTGCAGCCTTTTTTACTGTTTTTGTTTTCCAAAATCTATAAATGGAAGAATTGGAAAGAAAAATTACTAAATTAATTTTGACGGCGTGTAAGTTTTAAATTTACTCCTCGTCTTGTAGATAGAAGTGGTTAGTCACAAAAATTATTTATGAGCGTATTGACACATAAATCTCTCGCTGCACAGAAGCATGTACTTTCAGAAAGTGAGCGACAATTGGAACTAATTGACCGTAGCGGTTTAACGCGTTTTAGTGATAATTTGGATCAAATTGGACTCTATCCATTAACTACAGTGGAGTTAGATACTTTCCAAGTGAATATGGGTAAGATGTGCAATCAAGTGTGCAACCATTGCCATGTTGATGCTGGTCCAGATCGTAAGGAGATCATGACCCGTGATACTATGAAGCTTTGTTTGGACGCAATCGAAAAATCGAATTGTAAAACAGTTGATCTTACAGGTGGAGCTCCAGAAATGAATCCTGATTTTGAATGGTTTGTAGAGCAATTGTCACTTCTGGGAAAGAAGGTTATTGTTCGATGCAACCTGACTATTATTGTTGCGAATAAAAAATACAATTCACTACCAGAGTTTTATAAGAAGCACAATATTGAAGTGATCTCTTCACTTCCATGTTATACACTAGAGAATACAGATTCCCAAAGAGGAAATGGTGTGTTTAATCAGAGTATAAAGGCACTTCAAATGCTAAACGAAGTGGGTTATGGTATGCCCGGTAGCGGTTTGGTGTTGAATCTTGTGTTCAATCCGTCGGGTCCAAATTTACCTGGTGATCAAACAGCCTTGGAAGTTGATTACAAACGTGAGTTGAAGGAGCAATTCAATATAGAATTCAATAATTTATTTACAATCACTAATCTTCCAATTAGTCGGTATTTGCAATACTTAGTGGCAAGTGATAATTACCACGCTTACATGGAAAAATTAGTCAATGCCTTCAATCCTTCTGCTGCGGAGAATGTTATGTGTCGAAATACCATTTCCATAGGTTGGGACGGGTTCATTTACGATTGTGACTTTAACCAAATGCTCGAATTGAAAGTAGCAGCAAAGGGAAAACATCTGTCAGAATTTAACATAGACGAATTAAACGATAGAAATATCATTGTCAATCAACACTGCTACGGTTGCACTGCAGGTGCAGGGTCAAGTTGTGGTGGGGTGACAGCTTGATTAGTTGAATCTATATCGCAATATGTCGATATAGAATTAACGACATATTGATAAATAGTAATAAGCCAAAATCGAACAAATAATGAAATCATATTTAGATACTACAGTTGACGTGTACAGAGAAGCTGCGCTTACTCCTGACGTCGGATTGTGTTGCACAACGACACCTGTTTGGGCTTTACCAGAGTTAAACATGCCTGGAATTATGCTCGAAATGAATTATGGATGCGGAAGTACGGTGAATCCACGTGATTTGGTAAATTCTCCAACTGTATTGTATGTTGGTGTAGGTGGTGGAATGGAAGTGTTTCAGTTTTCATATTTCAGTCGGAAGAAACAAGGAGTAATAGGTATTGATGTAGTCGATGAGATGATTGATGCCTGTAAGGAAAACTTGAAAGTAGCTGAACTGACAAATGATTGGTTCGATTCGGAGTTTGTCGATATTCGAAAAGGAGACGCTCTGAACTTACCTGTTGAGGATAACTCCATTGATGTGGCAGCACAAAATTGTCTCTTCAATATTTTTGACAAAGAAGATCTTAAAAAGGCGATTGCTGAAATGTACCGTGTTTTGAAACCCAATGGACGTTTAGTTCTTTCGGATCCTGTTACAGAAGACCCAATGCCAGAGTCTTTAAAGAATGACGAAAAATTGAGAGCACTTTGTTTGAGTGGCTCACTTCCACTAGAAGAGTACATAAAAATGTTGACGGACGCAGGATTTGGTACAATAGAAGTACGTGCGAAACGTCCCTATAGAGTTCTTGATCCAAAACACTATGACACAGAAAAATTGATTTATTTAGAAAGTGTAGAGGTGTGCGCGATTAAAGATCCGATGCCAGCTGATGGACCATGTGTTTTTACTGGCAAAACAGCAATATATTATGGAGATGACGAATATTTTGATGATCATAACGGACACCTTTTAACACCGAATTCACCTTTGGCAATTTGCGATAAAACAGCTGGCGCATTAGCTCTGTTGAAAAGAGATGATATTTACATATCAGAATCGACATATTTTTATGATGGCGGTGGATGCTGTTAGCATTAAAAAAAAGGAAATAAAAAAACCGGAGCGCATTGCACTCCGGTTTTTTATGGTTTAATAATTCTACTCTTTAATCAATTTGTAGCGAGCCATTTCTTCTCCAGCTTGAACTTCTAGAACATACATTCCTTTGCTCAAACCATCTAAGCTAATTTCAAATGTGCTTGAATTTACAGCCCAAGTATTGATGAGTTTACCACTCGCATCAAACAATGCCGTATTCACACCGCTCAAGTGCTCAGGTAAACTAACGAATAGTTGCGTTGTCGCTGGGTTCGGATAAACAGAAACTCCAGAAAGTGTATTCTCACCAATTGACGCGCAATCAAGAACAGTAACATCAGCATTTGCTGTGTTTATACAACCAACTGTGTCTGTGTATGTGTAAACAACAGTGTAAGTACCAGCACCAGCAGTTGCCGCGTCAAAGTTGTTTGCAGAAACATTCGTCCCACTGTAAACTCCACCAGCTGGACTTCCTCCTGCTAGAGGAACCGAACCACTTTGAGTACACATTGTGTCTCCAATAAATGTAACTGTTGGAAGCTGTGCCATATTCAAAATTGTTGTAACTGTACTGTCACATCCACTTGTAGCTTGTAAGTAGTCAACAAAGATACCTGCAGCCGTTTGATATGCTCCTCCAACAAAAATGCTGTCTCCAACACAAAGGTTTGTAGTATTGGTAAGGTCGTAGATTGGTGCCATTGAAACCGTATTGGCTGTAATACTATCGCAACCATAAATGCTGAACAACGTATCGTAATATGTTCCAGCTGTCGATTGGTAAGCTCCTTGAAGGTAAACACTATCACCTTGACATAATGTTGAGTTTACACTTCCGTTGTAAGATGTTGGAACAGTAACATTAATTGGATCAATAACTGGAGATGGAGAAGGTGTTACATCATAGAACATTTCAACTCTTGAAATACTACCAGCTGCCTCAGAAAAAACGTTAGACATTTGGTTAGAACTTAAAGGCAGTTGCATTCCAGATCTAGTCAAAGTCGTTGGTATACCAGCAATCATTGATTGGTAAGGGGCCCCAGCATAAGAATTAGCATCTGCACGATTTCCGTAGATACCGATTACATCTCCAGCAGTAACTGCGATACACACTTCAATTGTGTCTGGTCCAGTGTAGTTATTCCAGTATCCCAAAGAAGTAAAAGCATTTGTGGTTCCACTAAACAATGGTGGAGGGGTTTGATTGTCGAATCGAAGAATTTCAATATTCTGAGAACCCGTACTTGCTTCTGTTGGAACACGAAGTCCAGTAATTAAAAAATCAGCAGGAGCAGTGAAGTAGTATCCACGTACATTTCCAGTGAAAACAGAACCATGTGGAGGTAATGGCATGAGACTGTCTAAGTCAGCTGTAACCCCAGAAAGGTAAAAGGTTGTGTCATTTGTTAGTGGCCCTGTAATTAGTGTGTCAGTGGTCGAAATGACATTAACACCTAATGAGTCCGAAGACCAAATGTAACCACCGCAGCCTCCAGAAGCAACTAAAGTGTCAATTCCTCCATCGCATGGCGCTATAGTACCAGTTGCTCCAAGAACTTTCATTGCGCATGATGGGCAATCATTGTTGCTCTCTATTGTAGAAGGTTTGCTCGGCGCTACATAATAGGCTGGACTGTCAGAATCAACTGAATTCTGTAGATTTTGATTTGTCTGTTGTGCATTTGCTACTCCTGCGAAGAGGAAAGAAAACAAACACAGAAATGTAATTTTTGATCTCATAGTGATTCGGTTATTAATTAGTTTTTGCAAAATTACGATTATCACTTGAGGAATTCCAAGTTTTCAATAGGTATTTGTTGCAAATGGCATTATTGAGTTTTCAACGAAAATGTCTTGAACTAAAATGACAAGCTTTTGAACGAAAGCGGAAAAGTCATGGTATGTTAACACTGTAACTTTAGGGTAAACAAGAACTAAGAGACTATGAAAGTTAAAGTAAAAAGAAGAATCAATGCTCCTTCGAATGTTTTATGGAGCTACCTGGCGGACTACTCAAATATTAATCGATTTAACCCACTTTTGAAGAAGTCTGAATTCATTGAGGGAACGGAGACCTGCGAAATTGGCAGTACACGTCAATGCGAAATGAAGGACGGAAACCATGTTAAAGAGAGAATCATAGATTGGAAAGAAGGTTCTCATTATTCTGTGGAAATTTACGATACGTCAATGCCGATGATAGAATCTAAAGCCACCATGGGATTGAACAAATTGAGCACTAATGAGACTGAAGCCTACATGCACATGGAAGTGACACCAAAGAACAAATTGATGCAACCGATGATGTATTTTATGTTTCGCTATAAAATGGGACCAGCAATACTGAAAGGGTTGGAAGACTTGTACAAGGAAGAGCACACAGTTTCAATGGCTTAAATACCTATTTTAGTAGTTCAATTATGATAAAGGAGATACAACGATTCGATTTTCAAGGAAAGACAACTTTTGTTAAGGCGGTTTTAGAACCACCTTTTAAGATGATGACCGATATGTATGATGAAGCGTGCTTCTATTTCGTGAAGACTGGGAAAAGGCGCATGTATTCAGCGACGGAAAAGATTGAATTGGTTGCCAACGAAGGGGTTGTTTTACAATGTGGAAAATACATCAATAATTACATTGCTTCAGAAGAAATTGACTACTGTGAAAGCATTGCTGTGCATCTTTTTCCGGAGGTTCTACGCTTGGTATATGATAATGAGTTTCCTGATTTTTTAACGAACATACAAACTGTAGAATCAGCAGGGTTTGAACGCGTAGAGTCGACTAGTTTATTGGAGAATTATATCCAAAGTCTCGAATTCTATTTCAGTAATCCGTCACTGGTGAGTGATGAATTATTAAAACTTAAAATAAAGGAATTGCTTTTGTTGCTTTCAAAAACGGACAATGTTGGGATAATAAAAACGCTGTTAGCTGGAATGTTCGATCCACTCGAGATCAATTTTAAAGAAGTCATAGAAGCGAACATTTACAATAACCTTTCTGTTCAGGACTTGGCTGAATTGACGAATTTAAGTCTCAGTTCGTTCAAGCGAGAATTTGAAAAACACTTTTCCAGTTCACCTGCCAAATACATCAAGCGACGTAAACTTGAGAAAGCGACAAAGCTGCTAAAGAATACAGAGTTGAGAATCACTGACGTAGCCTTCGATTCTGGCTTTAATGATCTAGCACATTTTTCGAAATCGTTTCAGAGTGAATACGGACTAGCTCCAAGTGATTATAGAGATAGTTGACGGTTCTCTTTCTCATAAAAAAAGCCCTTCACCTGATTGATGTCAGGATAGAAGGGCTTCAGAATTCCGATTTTATTTTCTAGTACATCAACGACTTTTTGGAAGAATTCTTCCAGCCAGCTTGCGATTCATAATCTACAAAGTAAATTTTCAAATCAGCTTGTGATTCATAATTCACAAAATATACTGTCTTGTCTGCTTTTGACTCATAGTCTACAAAAAACCATGATCCGTCATTTCCACTTGCTTGTGATTCATATCCAACTTTGTAAACCAATAAATCAGCTTGTGATTCGTAGCCCACAACAAAGACTTTTACGTCTGCTTGCGATTCATAATCTACAGTGTAAACTTTCTGCGCATTTAACGCGAATGTCATTCCAATAACGGTAAGTGCTGTTAGTAATAACTTTTTCATTTGATTAGTTTTGCTTAAATATAGTTAGTTTTTTTATAGTCAGACCTTTAGCAATAATAATACCAGATCACCCTTAATTAAGAAGAAGCATTTATAAAGCAGGTGTTTACACAGGTAATATACCAATCATTAGAGAATAACGTTTCTTCGTAAAACTTGTTGAATATTTGACGTGTCTATAATAACTCACAAGTCATCATTCATAACTCATTTTACCAAGCTTTAAGACATCATTCAAATTTCCTAACTTCACACTATGCTCGAAGTCCGAAATATTAGCAAATCCTTTTATCGCGCAGAAGCATTGCATGATGTTTCCTTGACTGTGAATAAAGGAGAAATTTTTGGGTTGCTCGGACCTAATGGGGCGGGAAAGACGACACTTATTCGCGTAATCAACAGGATTGTAGAACCAGATCATGGTTCTGTTCGTTTTGATGGAGATCTCATGACGGATGCAGACTTAGGAAGAATTGGTTACTTGCCTGAAGAGCGAGGGTTGTACAGAAATATGACCGTTGAAGGACATGCCATCTTTCTTGGAAGGTTGAGAGGATTGTCGAAAAAAGATGTAAAAACAAAAATTGATTATTGGTTCGATCGCTTTAATATCAACGATTGGCGAAAGAAGAGAATTGAAGAACTATCAAAGGGGATGGCACAGAAAGTCCAGTTCATTTGTACGGTGCTTCATGAGCCTAAGTTGTTAATTCTCGATGAACCGTTCAGTGGATTCGATCCGTTAAACGTTGAACTTATAAAGCAGGAGTTAATTCAGATGCGCGCCGCAGGAAAGACCGTCATTCTTTCGACCCACAATATGAAAAGTGTGGAAGAGATTTGTGACCGAGTTGCACTAATCCATGAAGCTCGTAAGGTAGCGGAAGATAAAATTTCCAATTTACAGGCTGAGCGAAAAATGGGACTTTATGCAGTGCGATTTAGAGGGAACATGATTGCCTTTGTAAATGCGCTTTGGACTGGTTTCGAAGTAGTGGATAAAGATATATTAAGCGAAGACAGATTTGTAGTACGTGTGAAGATGCGAGGAGAAAGTTCTTTTGAGGATTTATTGAAAGTGCTTATTGGTGAGGTGCAAATTGAAGCTGCGTGGGAGGTGATGCCATCTATGCAAGATGTATTTATTGATATTGTTCAACCAGTAGCAAAATAGGATGAAAAACAGTCTTTTGATAGCAATTCGTGAATGGAAGGAACGTGTAGGTTCTCGCTCATTCTTACTGTTTTCTGTACTAGGTCCCATGGTTGTTCTTGCGCTAATCTACATGCTTTTTGTGTTTGGTGGAGAATCAAAACAACATTGGAATGTACTGATTGCAGATCCTACGGGGATATTGAAGGATCGAGTTTTGAATGACGATGATCAAAATATCAGCTATTCCTTTGCTGATAACTATATTAAATCGGAGGAGTTCCGCGATGCCAAAAAATTCCAAGGCTTCGATGCTATGTTGGAGATCAACGAGCAGATTCTCTATACCAAAGTGAGTCATGTCTTTTATCGACAAAAACCCTCGGCTCAGATGGAGAAAAGCGTGCAATATCATATTGAGCGACGCTTGGAGGAGGTGATGGTTGACAGGTTTGCAGATTTCTCCATACAGGAATACCTGAAAATTAAGCAACCCTTGAACCTTGGATTTCGCGATGTATATGACCCTGAAGGGCAAAAGTCTGATTTAGAGGGTTGGGTTGGCTTCTTTTATGGCATTATTATTTTTGTTTTTGTCTTCCTCTTCGGAATGACGATTTTAAGAAGTGTTTCTCGTGAGAAGAGCAACAGAATAGTTGAAGTGCTGCTGGCATCCGTTTCACCCAACCAATTAATGTTAGGAAAGATCATAGGAATTGGACTTTCTGCACTTGTTCAGTTCCTTATTTGGGCGGTAATCATTGGCGCGGGCTTGTTCCTTATGCGTGAGACCTTGTTTCCTGATATGCTCAATGCAGCAAATTTAAATGTTCAGGATTTAGGGATTGAAGCAGCTAATCAGTCGTATGGCGAGCAATATTTTAGCGCACGAGAATACAATCAATTTGTTGAATTGGTATACAACAGAGTTCGCTTTAGCGTAATCCTTCCGTTCTTCCTACTGTTTTTTATAGGTGGATACTTTTTCTACGGTGCTTTATTTGCGTCTGTTGGTGCTACAATGGGATCGGAAAGTGATGGTCAGCAGTTTGTACTACCAATTATTATTATGCTCATTCTGGCTTTATACTCCGGGTATTACGTTCTAAACTATCCAGAAAGTCCAATGGCTGGCTTTCTTCAATATTTACCTTTTACCTCCCCTGTGGTTGTAATGGTCAAATTGGCGCAAGGTTATGAGCACGGCTATGAAATTTATGTGTCCTTGCTGATTTTGTTTATTTCTGCTTTTGCAATGCTGGCTGTGGCATCGCGCTTATATAAGAATGGAATCCTGCAGTTTGGACATCGTGTAAGAATCAAGCATATCTTCAAATGGCTCAGGAAAACCTAAGACGTGAAGCCGTCATTGATCTTGGAACAAACACTTTTAATTTATTAATCGCTGAGGTAAACGACGGCGAGTTGAATTGTATATACAACGATAAATTACCCGTGCTCCTTGGCATGGGAGGAATCAATCAGGGAATTATTGTAAAGGCAGCTATGGAAAGAGCAAAGGATGCGCTGCAACGATTTTGCAATTCGTGTAAAGAATACAATGTGGTGTCCATAACTGGTGTCGGTACATCGGCATTACGAGCTGCTTCAAATGCCCAAGAATTGGTTGATTACGCAAAGCGAGAGTTGGATTTTACAATTGAAATTGTTTCTGGAGAACGGGAAGCAGAGTTGATTTACAAAGGCGTTAAGCTCTCATATTCTTTCTCAAAGCCTGGGGTAATCATGGATATTGGAGGCGGATCAACTGAGTTCATTGGAGCAGACAACTCTGGTGTTCAATGGGCAAAGAGTTTGAATATAGGTGTTTCTAGAATTTTCCAACAGTTAGACCAGCCAGAAGAGTTCACAGTAGAACATATTCAAAAAATTCGTGCCTTCCTGGACGAAAAAGGAGGGGCTTATTTTAGGGAGCGTCAATCAGGTTTATTGATTGGAGCTTCGGGGAGCTTTGAGACGCTGTATGAAATGGTCTTTTTATCAGAATTTCCAGCTACTAATAAAGTCGTAAGTATTCCTTTTAAACGACTAGTAAGTGCACTTGATTGGGGGATAAAATCGAGTCTGAAAGAACGGATGGATAATAATTGGATTATCCCCATTCGAAAGAAGATGTTGCCAATTGCAGCTGTAAAAGCAAAATGGGTAATTGAACAGCTTGGAGTTGAGCAGGTTTGCGTCTCTCCGTATTCACTGAAAGAGGGTGTTTTTACAAGAGAAATCTAAATCTCTTAGTATATTTATCAAAAATACGAATCCATGAGTAAAATACTAGTCATTGACGACGAGAGAGCTATTCGAAGAGCACTGCGTGAGATCCTTGAATTTGAGGAGTTTGAGGTAGATGAAGCGGAGAATGGAAAAGAAGGGTTGGAGAAAGCAAAAGCTGTTGATTACGACATTATTTTTTGTGATATTAAAATGCCAGAAATGGATGGAATGGAAGTTCTTGAAGGTGTTTTAAAGGCAAAAATTGAAACACCAGTCATTATGATTAGTGGGCACGGAAACATTGAAACGGCCGTTCAAGCAATAAAGAAAGGAGCGTTTGATTTCATTGAAAAGCCACTGGATTTGAACCGTATTTTAGTTACAATCCGAAACGCAAAAGACAAGACTGTATTAATTGAGGAAAAGAAGGTACTGAAGAAAACCGTGAAGCGATTCAAAGGTTCTTCTATTATTGGTGAAACAGATGGAATCCTGAAGATCAAAGAAATGATTGAGAAGGTAGCTCCATCAGATGCAAGAGTGCTAGTTACAGGTGAGAACGGAACGGGAAAAGAACTCGTTGCACGTTCATTGCACGATTTAAGCGATCGCAGGAGTATGCCTTTCGTTGAGGTGAATTGCGCGGCGATTCCTTCAGAATTAATTGAAAGTGAATTATTTGGACACGAGAAAGGAGCTTTTACTTCAGCTATCAAGCAAAAGAAAGGGAAATTTGAACTTGCTTCTGGTGGAACATTATTTCTAGATGAGATAGGGGATATGTCAGCGAGTGCGCAAGCAAAAGTACTTAGAGCATTGCAGGAGAATGTTATTCAACGTGTTGGTGGTGAGAAAGACATCAAAGTGAATGCCCGCGTTGTTGCTGCAACAAACAAAAATCTAAGAAAGGAAATCGAAGAAGGAAATTTTAGAGAAGACCTTTACCACAGATTGGCGGTTATTCTCTTACACGTTCCATCATTGAATGATAGGAGAGATGACATTCCTTTACTGGCAGATCATTTTATGACTATGGTATGCGCTGAACATGGAATTGCGCGTAAGTCATTTGATGATAAGGCACTGGATCAATTGCAAAAGACAGATTGGTCTGGAAACATTCGCGAATTGCGTAACATTATTGAACGTTTAATAATCCTTGGAGGTGACGTTATCAGTGCGGAAGAGGTGAAAATGTTTGCGAATCCACGAGTAACAACAGATTAATTTTTTGAATATTCTTTGGAAGATCAATTCATTTAACATTATATTTACCTCGGTAAATAAAAACAAGGTAATTAAGAAAGAATGAAAAGAATCAAAATAATACATTGGATCTTCACAGGGCTATTTTCAATTATGCTGCTAATGGGTGCTTCAATGTACATAATGAAGCACGAAGAGATGGAACTCAATTTTGCAGCACTGGGATTCCCAACATGGTTGATCTACCCAATGGCGACAGCCAAGATTTTGGGAGTCGTTGCAATTTTAACAAAGTTTAAAAAGTTTATAGTTGAATGGGCCTATGCAGGGTTTCTATTCAATCTTTTACTTGCAATTGGCGCTCATGCCGCAGTGGGTGAATCTATTACAGGTGTGTTGATGCCGCTTGCATTTTGGGCAGTCTCATACATTACTTGGAAAATGGCCTGGAAAGAAGCTTAACTAGTGGTTAATTAGGCGAGGTGCTTCCGTTCTCAATGTAATTTGAGAGGAAGCACTTTTTTATTCAAAGTATTCTTGTTGCACCATTTCTGCAACTGTTGTATTTGTCAACAAGTCTTCCGCGAACCAGTCAATGCATGTAGTATCCTCGAACAAAGCCAATTCGTAGTCACAATTCATGTTCATGTCGTTTACAACAAGTGCCCTGTGAGCATAAACTTTTACGACTGGCGATGTATGTAACAAAAGGTCGTTTAATTCTTGCTCCGATGCTAACATTTTCAACTTTTCATAGGCTTCGAATTCAGGAGTAATAGAATCGTTGAGTCCAACAAAACGCTCCATAACAACATTTGCCTGAGCCAATTGATAAATTGCACTGTCTAACTCTGTTTCCATTGGGTAAGGAAGAAACGTTGGGCTGTCTGCGGGAACGGCATGCGCCAGAACACGCAGGTAGTGATAATCTTGTGCAGAGATATCCACACTCTTGATCAAAAGAGCAATAACAATGGATAGTACGGATAGCATTCGTAGCTTCATAATGCTTTATTTTTTAATGGAAGTCGTTCTATTTTTGCGCCTCCCCATTCTAAAACCGTAAAACCTAATCGGTTGATTGATTGAATGTTCTGAGGACGAAGATAATTAAAATCATCAATATTGTCAATGGGAGACCAAATCATATAAATCCTGTAGACGTTGTCAGGGCTAGGTAAAACGGTTAAGTCAGCAAATTGATTGCAGTTTTCGTTGAATTCAAAATGAATCAGATTGGCTGGATTCGAAACCATCATTGGAGCCCAAAAAGTAATAAAGTCGGCTTGCTCTTTTGTTGTTAATCCAAATTTTGATAGCGTTTCTTCTAAAAAGGCAGTGACTTCTTCTCCTGGGATTGCAAAACCAGAATTCCAGTCAATATTAATTTCAACTTGTTCCGACTCCCAAAAGAGGTAGTTATATGACTTATCATCTACAATTAGTTCACCTGAGGGTAGAGCGTGAACATTCCAATGATCATCGATGGTAGGGTAGGTGAACACCATTTTTCCAGTAGGGTTGACATGCACTTCAACATCCATTTCTTCCGTTGGGTAGAGATAGATTACGGGTTTTCTGACTGGATGATGTTGAACGTTTAAACCAAAAATAAGGCGAACCCCCATTCGATGAGCGGGTTTAATCTCCAAAGCCTTTATGCTAATTTCAGTGTAATCACTTGTAAGGTAGAATTGGAAATCATACTTCCCTGGGCTTACTTCAATTTTGAAGGATTCAGACTCATCCAACATTATTGTGTCAATCTTGCTTCCAATTGAGTAGACAAGTTCGTTGCTCATTCTTAAATAATTGGCATCAAGAATAAAAGTGAATATTGCCTGATCTTCAGTTAGAGTAGAATCGTAAGTATTTGATTCAACGGTGTAGTCAGCTCCTATTTCGAGTTTCTCACCAAACGTGATTGCACGCACATGAAGACCAGTGAATAACAAGGTAAATAGAACGAATAAGCGCATAATTTTTTTCTTAAAGTGAATGATTTGTCAATTCCTGCCCGCCCCATTCAACAACAGTGAATCCTTTTCTATTCATCGGAACAATTGCTTGTGGTTTGCAGTTGATAAATGAGTCAATGGATTCCCATGACATATAAATTCGGTAGACATTATCTGGTTTTGGAGTAATAGCTAATTCGGCGTATTGGTTGCAACTTTCATTAAATTCAAAACGAACAAAATTCAGGGCATTAACTTGTAGACGTGATCCCCAATAGGTAATGAAATCAGCTTGTTCTGTTGATGACAGACCTGCTTCAGTCAGTTTTTCTTCAAAAAAGGCAACAACGTTTTTTCCTTCTACAACGAACCCAACTTGTGTTTCAGTGGATATGTTTCTTTGGTACTGCGTAGATTCCCAGAAAAGATAATTGTACGATTTATCACCAAATACCAAATCTCCATTCGGATGCGCAGTGAACTTCCAGCTGTCTATATATTCGGGGTACATAAATGCGTTTTCTCCCTTTATATTCATTTTCACTTCAACTTCTGTTGGTACCTCAGGATAGATGTAAATCACAGGCTTTTCGACCTCAACAGGGTATTCCGAGTTCTGAAATTGAATAGAATAAACATCCCTGTATTGAGTTTTGATCAAGAGGGAGTCGGTAAATATTTCATAGTGATAACTGTCGTAGAAAAACTGAAAGATGTGCTTGCCTGGTCGTGCTTTAATTTCCACATAGGTGTTATTCACCATCTTTTTACTGTAGATTTTCCCATTCATACTGAATTCGATCGTACGGGCCTTATTATCATCCCAAATACCATTGAATATAAACTTAAAGACAGCTTCGTTCTCTTGAAGTGATTCATCCTTCTCTGAGCTTTCAAGCATATAATCTGGCAAGAGTTCTTTGCCATAGGCGAGCGAAGAAAAGAGAACCAATAAAATGATCAGCAGTTGATTTTTCATAGTGATTTGATTTGTTCTTGTGCATTTATTTCATATCCTCCCCATTCAAGTACGGTAAATCCGTCTCTTTCAAATCGAGGAATTGTTTGTTCAAGAAGCTTATATTCAGGCTCATCAACGATTTCATTCCAAACAATGTAAATTCGATAGATGTGATCTGGCTTTGGTTGAATGTCCAAATATGCAAAGCGATCACATTCTTCATTAATCAAGAAATGAACAAAACTCCGCTCATTTTGTTGGAGTCGCGGCCCCCAATAGGTAATGAAGTCAGCCTGTTCCTTTGACGTTAATCCTGCAGTCGTCAGTTTTTCTTCCAGAAATGAAATGACTTCATTCTTTTTAACAATGAATCCTTTGTGAAATTCGTCTGCATTTAATTGTTGAAATTGTTTAGCTTCCCAAAAGAGATAATTGTATGCTGACTCATCAAAAAGGAGCGTTCCATTTGGCGCGGCTTTAAAATCCCAACCATCAGTGTAAGCGGGATACATAAATGTCATTTCCCCTTTGGACTTAACCTCAAGATGAATTGAAGTTTCTTTTTCGGGGTAAAGATAAATTACAGGCTTGTCGATGATCACTGGAAATTTTGAGTTCTCAAAGAAGACATTGTAATCGTCGCGGTATTGCGAAAGAATTTCGAGAGAATCGGTCGTGATTTCAAAATGATCTGTGTCGTAGAAAAATTGAAAAATATGCTTGCCCGGCGTCGTCTCAACGATTATGTGATCGTTGTCTATCAGTACATTTTTGGATTCTAAACCATCGATGCTGTACAAAATCGAGCGTTTCGCTTTGTCATCTATAATGCCATTAAATGTGAAGGTGAACACAGCTTCGTTAGCTTTGAGTGTTTCGTCTTTCTCTGATTTAACTTTATGATAGGAGAGAAAAAGTCCTCGTTCTTCTGAAGGAATGTCTTTAGCTCCTGAATACCAAGAGAGGCAAAATGCCGAAAGAATGAGTAGAAATAGTTTTTCCATGTTGAGTTTAGCCTTTACTACAATCAACATGCCATTTCGTTCAACGGAATTAGATGATTTCGACTAGTGTTTTTGTGAGCTCCCGCCTTGAGAATTTTTTGCGCTCTGTGTTGTCTGTTCCAATGGTCGGAGAATTGGCTGCTTTGACTTCGATTAAGCTCTGGAGATAATTAGTAATGCCATCAACGTCATCATATTCAAAGACCTTTCCAGCTTCACATTGATCGATTATTTTAGCAGCATCGCCATTCGTAGGACCGATGGCTAAAATTGCTTTTTGGGAGCCAATGTATTCGAATAATTTTCCCGTTAATATTCCAGCGTTGTTTTCAATGTTCGGAATGATCAAAAGAACGATATCTGAAGCCAATAGGAAATCAATGCTTTCACTGTGCTTTACATACCCAGGGAAAGTTGTTTCAAATTCACTGAGTTGTTCTTTAATTTCTGGAGAAAGCGTCCCAACGAAATTAAGACTGAATTGATCCGTACCAATTTTCCGCATGGATTCCAATAAACTATCAATTGGATAATCAGATGAAATGGTTCCTGTATACGTAATGTGTAGTTTTTTGCCAACGTTAGTCGATACTTCCTTTCGCTCGAAATCTGTATGATCGTAACCATTTGGCAAAACATGAATGGCATCATGACGATTTACTTTATCCCCGAAAAGTTGCCTGATACTTTCACTTACCACCAACATTTTGTCAGCTTTTTCTAATACTTGTTTTTCCAAGCTAAGATCTTTGCGCTTCGCCCATGTTGTATGCAACATCTTTTTATAATAATAGATGTCTGTCCATGGGTCGCGCAAATCTGCAATCCAATGTATGTTGAATTTGCGTTTTAATTTAAGTCCAACTAACTGTGTTGAATGCGGTGGACTTGTAACGATTACAGCATCGAAATTTTTGGTTGAAATTAACTCACTCGCTTTCGCATAAGCAAATTTGTTCCATCCTTTTCTGGCATCGGGAATGAAAAAATTTCCACGTATGAAGCGGGCTACCTTTTTTAAAAATGAAGTGTTTTCATTTGCAAAACCCGCATGCGGAATGGAGGATTTGTTTGACACCCGTTTATACATTGCGAACGGTTCACGCGTATTCGTGTAATGCACCTCGACATTTGCAGGAATTTCTTCACTCAACGATTCGTCAAGTACAGCGTAAGAAGCTTTCTTTGGATCGACCGTTATTACTGTACAGTGTACATTGAACTCGTTAAAATATTTGACGAATTTTAGCCAACGTTGAACACCTGCTCCTCCTGATGGAGGCCAGTAATACGTGATGAGCAATACATTTTTTGGTGCACCCAATTCAATTATATTTTTTCCACAACAGCATCAATCGCTTGCTGCAGTCCTGACGGATTTTTCCCGCCCGCAGTAGCAAAGAAAGGTTGTCCGCCTCCGCCACCTTGAATAAGCTTTGAAACTTCACGAATGATGTTTCCAGCGTGAATGTCTTTCTCTTTCACGATATTGTCTGAGGCAATTATACTCAAGGTACACTTATCTCCTTCTTTACCACCAATTACACCAACAAAGTCGTCTACTTCACCTTTTAGTTGGAAAAGGATATCCTTGATTGATCCTCCGTCAAGTTCAATGATTTCGTGTAGAAGATTAACACCATTGTGTTCCTCAATCTTATTTTTTAAATCACCTTTAACGGATTTCGCTTTTTCTCTTTGGAGCTGTTCCAATTCTTTGTATAAGCTCGCATTTTTAACGAGGACATCCTTCACGGCCTTCACAATGTCTTTTGGGTTCTTCAATTCCGCAGCCAATTGATCTAATTTTGATGCCTTATTGATGTAGTATTCCTCTGCCTTATCTGAAGTGATCGCCTCAATTCTTCGCACTCCAGCAGCCACAGCTGTTTCTGTTGTGATTTTAAATAATCCTATTTCACCCGTAGCTTGTACGTGTGTTCCTCCACATAATTCAACAGATTCTCCAAATTTAATCACCCGAACAGTATCTCCATATTTTTCTCCAAAAAGAGCCATTGCACCCATCTCTTGTGCAAGTTCCATTGGCGTGTTTCGCTTTTCTTCAAGCGGAAGGTTTAGACGAATATTTGAAGAAACTATGTCCTGAACTTGTTGCAATTCCTCATCTGTAACTTTAGAAAAGTGCGAGAAATCAAAACGCAGGTAGTCTGCATTTACAAGTGAGCCTTTTTGTTCAACATGTTCACCCAATACTGATCTAAGCGCATGATGTAACAAGTGCGTAGCAGAATGATTGTTTGCTGACGCAAGTCTCTTTTTCTTACTAACTACAGCATTAAACGTTGCGTGAATATCTTTTGGCATTTCCTTGAGGAGATGCACAATTAGGTTGTTCTCTTTTTTCGTGTCAAAAACAGAAGTCTTCACGCCTTCGTCTTCAATATAACCAGTGTCACCAACCTGTCCACCACCTTCTGGATAGAAAGGAGTTAAGTTGAATACGACTTGATAAAACTCTTTTTGTTTTTGTGAGACCTTACGGTATTTTACAATCTTGACATGTGTAGACAAAAGATCGTATCCAACAAATTCCTCAACATTATCTTCGCGAATTTCAATCCAATCACCTGTTTGAATAGCAGTAGCCTCTCTTCCGTCAGTTCTTTGTTGCTCCATTCTTGCAACGAATCCATCGTGATCTACGTTTAATCCTTTCTCTCTTGCGATCAAAGTTGTAAGGTCTAAAGGAAAGCCAAACGTGTCAAATAATTCAAAGGCTGTAACCCCGTCAATGACTTTACTTCCGCTAGATTTTGTTTGTTCAATTACACCGTCAATTCTGCGTAAACCCTGAGCAAGTGTTCTGAAGAAACTCAGTTCCTCTTCATTGATAACCTTATGAATAAGTCCACTTTGTTTAATCAATTCCTCAAATGGATCACCCATGAGCTTCGATAATACAGTTGAAAGGTCCGCAAGAAACGGTTCTTTTAAGCCTAATGTCTGATAGCCATACCGAACAGCTCTTCGAAGAATTCTTCGGATCACATATCCTGCTCCCGTATTTGATGGAAGTTGACCGTCAGCAATTGAAAATGCAATGGCGCGAACGTGATCTGCAATAACGCGAAGTGCAATATCTGTTTCCTCAGCTGCACCATACTTAACACCAGAGACTTTTTCCATGTGTGAAATAAGTCCCTGAAATAAATCGGTATCGTAATTTGATTGTTTTCCCTGGAGAGCCATTGCCAAACGCTCCAATCCCATTCCCGTATCAACATGCGTCTCAGGAAGTGGTTCAAGGTCACCGTTTGCCTTTCGGTTGTATTGCATGAAAACATTGTTCCATATTTCAATTACTTGAGGATGGTCTTCATTAACCAACGATTTACCATCTACTTTTTTACGATCTTGTTCAGACCGTAAATCAATATGGATTTCTGAGCATGGTCCACACGGTCCAGTGTCACCCATTTCCCAGAAATTATCCTTTTTAGAAGCCAAAATAATTCGATCTTCGGAAATGTATTTCTTCCAAATGTCCACACTTTCTTGATCTAATGGAACGCCGTCCTTTTCATCCCCTTCGAAAACAGTAACATACAAACGATCCGCAGGAATTTTATATACATCAATCAATAACTCCCAAGCCCATTCGATTGCTTCTTCTTTGAAATAGTCACCAAAGGACCAATTCCCCAACATTTCGAACATTGTATGGTGGTATGTATCGACACCTACTTCTTCAAGGTCATTGTGCTTTCCAGAAACGCGCAAGCATTTCTGAGTATTGGCAATCCGTCTATTCTTGGGAATACTGTCCCCCAGAAAGTAATCCTTAAACTGGTTCATCCCAGCATTGATAAACATCAAGGTTGGATCGTTTTTGACAACCATCGGTGCACTCGCTACGATATCATGTCCTTTGGATTCGAAGTAATCGAAAAACTGTTTTCTTATTTCAGCAACTGTCATTTTAAACTGCTATGTAATATTTTTATAATCGTATTGGTTCTTTCCTTTGTTGAATCACTTTATGTAAATCAATCATATTTGGTCACTTTTTTTCCGATAACTATCGGAACCCCATCAGGAGTTTTAATTAAGCTCCTTTTTGTAAACGGTTTGAGTAGGGTAGGCAAATTCTAGCCCTGCCGCATTGAATCGTTTTAAAATCTCTAAGTTGATTTCAGATTGAGCAGAGAAAATGTTGTCACCTTCCGTTATAAAATAGATGACCTGAATTCCCATTGAAAAATCCCCCCATGAATTGAAAGAGATTAGAACATCGTCTTCTACCAAAGGGTTACCAACAATGATATCCTTTAAGATATTCATGGCTTCCTCCATTTGATCAGGAGTTGTATCGTAAGTCAGCCCGAGGCTAATATTAACTTTTCGCGTAGGTTCAAGCGATACATTCTCAACGGCATGATCAGCAAATTGACCATTGGGAACGGTAATTATTCGACCTTCAAGCGTCCGAATACGGGTGCTACGTACCCCAATCTCTTCAACAAATCCATCCATTCCGTTGACCTTGATACGTTCATTAATTTTAAATGGTTTATCTATGAAAACCATAATTCCTCCGAAAACGTTCTTTACAGTATCTTGAGCAGCCAACGCCAATGCCAGTCCACCAATTCCAAGTCCAGCTATTAGCGCTGCCACGTCGAACCCAGAGTTACTTAAGGCGATAACGATACCAAAAGTCCAAAGAACAGCTTTAATCATTTTTCGAAGAATCGGTAATAATTGGTCGTCAAGGTCACTGTCCGATTTATCTACAATAGGAACGACATATTCTTCAATTAGGGAATCAATAACACGGACGATAAGCCACGTGACGTTCAATATGAAGATGATCATAAATACATTGGCGAAGAATGCATCAACGCGTTCAGTGAAATGTAAACGATTGAACCCCCAATAAAATCCGAGAATTACAATTCCATAAACGACAGGTTCTTCCAGTTTATCGACTAAAATATCATCCAATCCTGACTTTGTTTTAGCCGCCATCGTCTTGACGAATTTCCCGATAGTCCAGTACAATAATTTCCCTAAAAATATGGCGCCAACTAGGATGAAAACAGAAGCGATGATACTAATAAGGGTATTCTGCCCCCATTTGTCCATCATCCATTGAGGAGCCCAGTCTTGAGCCCATTTAGAAACTTTGTCTAATTCGGTCGCACTAACAGTTAAAAGTATATTCATAATTGTTGATTTGAAAAATCCAAATGCGAAGATAAGGGTATCTTTTCAAGAATCCATACATAAACGAATCTTGGTGATAGAATAGCAGCTTTGGAAGCTCAAAAGTTACATTTAGAGAATCTTAACATTCAAATGCCTGAATTCTCCTTAAATTCGCGTTGTGGCAAAACAGCAGTACAAATACAATCCTGAGTCCTTATCGTATGAGGAAGTAAAGATCAAACCATGGAGACGCGTCTTACGTGTGCTACTGTGGATGGCGCCAAGCATTGTTTTTGGATTGGTGTTAGCATTCTTTTTTACGCGTAGGATTGATTCTCCAAAAGAACGCGAGTTATTGACAGAATTGCAGAATGATAAAAAAGAAGTTGAGCGATTGATGGATGACCTCAAGTTATACAACAGTGTATTAGACGACATTCAGAGTCGAGATGAAGATTTATACCGTGCGGCGCTTTATGCAGAAGAATTTCCAGAAGAATTGCGACAAATGGGAACAGGGGGGAGTGATAAGTACGATTACTTAACAGGAATGACAAATGCCGATCTCTTGAAGCAAGCATCAATGGAGATGGATAAGTTGGAGGGGCGTCTCAATGCGCAAAGTATCTCGTTTCGTGAGTTGTTAAAATTGGCAAAGGATAAGGAGAAAATGTTAGCATGCATCCCTGCAATACAGCCCGTGCGAAATTCTGAATTAAAAAGACGTGTTTCTGGTTTTGGATATCGAATTGACCCCATTTACAAGACACGACAGATGCATACGGGAATGGATTTCACGGCAGATAGAGGAACTGAGGTTTATGCAACAGGAGATGGAGTAGTGGAACTTGTAGAGAACAAACGTTGGGGATACGGAAAGAGCATTATTATCAATCACGGATTTGGCTACAAGACCTTGTACGCACATTTAAGCGCATTCGAAGTAAAGCAAGGACAAAAAATAAAGCGTGGTGAATTGATTGGTCTTATTGGTTCCACAGGAAAGTCTACGGGGCCTCATTTGCATTATGAAGTCATTAAGAATGGTACAAAAGTGAACCCGATTGGGTATTATCATTCTGACCTTACTCCAGATCAATACGAGCAATTACTCGAAATGAGTGAGAACTCTCACAAAGCGATGGATTAGTCTTCTAGTTCAATCTGCACAGCATTTCCTGACAGCGTAATATTGAAATCATGACATATTGACTGTCAAATCGACACCTAATTTTCTGAAATTCTGGTCTAAAATGACAAATTTGTCAGAATTTCTGACGAAAAATGCCATGGCATAATGATTGACTAGTGGTTCACAGTTCAAAAACTGAAAATAAAGAAAAGAACAGTTATGGGAAAAATAATAGGAATAGATTTAGGGACTACCAATTCATGTGTTTCTGTAATGGAAGGTAATGAGCCAGTAGTAATAGCAAACTCTGAAGGAAAAAGAACAACGCCATCAATCGTAGCATTTGTTGAGGGTGGTGAGCGTAAGGTGGGAGATCCTGCTAAGCGTCAGGCAATTACAAATCCAACGAAGACGGTTTATTCGATTAAGCGTTTTATGGGTTCTACATTTGATGACTGCAAGTTGGAAGTGGGAAGAGTGCCTTATAAGGTAGTAAAAGGAGATAATAATACACCGCGTGTATTAATCGACGATAGAAAATATACACCGCAAGAAATTTCTGCAATGATTCTTCAAAAAATGAAGAAGACAGCAGAAGATTATTTGGGACATGAAGTTTCAGAAGCGGTTGTAACTGTACCAGCATACTTTAATGATTCTCAACGTCAGGCGACAAAAGAAGCAGGAGAGATTGCTGGATTGACAATCAAGCGAATTATCAATGAGCCAACAGCTGCGGCATTGGCGTACGGTTTGGACAAGAAAGGTGTAGATCAAAAAATAGTAGTATTTGACTTCGGTGGAGGTACACATGATGTTTCTATCCTTGAATTGGGAGATGGAGTATTTGAAGTATTATCTACTGATGGAGATACACACTTAGGAGGTGATGATGTTGATGAGACAATCATCCAATGGTTGGCAGATGAATTCAAAAAAGACGAAGGTCTGGATTTAAGAAAAGATCCAATGGCTTTACAGCGTTTGAAGGAAGCTGCAGAGAAAGCGAAGATTGAGCTTTCTTCTACGACTTCAACGGAAATTAACTTGCCATACATCATGCCAGTAGACGGTGTGCCAAAACACTTGGTTAGAACATTACAACGTTCTAAGTTCGAGCAATTGATTTCGGACATTGTTGAAAGAACGATTGCACCATGTCGTTCAGCAATGAAAAATGCAGGATTGTCGACAAGTGATATTGACGAAGTTATTTTAGTTGGTGGTTCTACGCGAATTCCAGTTATTCAAGATGCAGTTAAAAACTTCTTTGGAAAAGAGGCTTCGAAAGGAGTTAATCCAGATGAGGTGGTTGCTGTTGGAGCTGCAATTCAAGGTGGAGTATTGACAGGAGAAGTAAAAGACGTTCTTTTGTTAGATGTTATTCCATTGTCATTGGGAATTGAAACAATGGGTGGAGTATTCACTAAATTGATTGATGCGAACACAACGATTCCGACGAAAAAGTCAGAAGTATTCTCAACGGCTTCGGATAATCAACCATCTGTGGATATTCACGTATTGCAAGGTGAGCGTTCGATGGCAACTGACAACAAAGCATTGGGAAGATTCCAATTGACTGATATTCCGCCAGCGCCAAGAGGTGTTCCTCAAATTGAGGTGACTTTCGATATTGATGCGAACGGAATCATGAATATTTCTGCAAAGGATAAAGGAACAGGAAAAGAACAATCAATTAAGATTGAAGCTTCATCTGGATTGTCTGATGAGGAAATCGAAAAGATGAAGGCAGAAGCAGAAGCAAACGCTGATGCGGATAAGAAGAAGAGAGAAGAGGTTGAATTGGTGAATAAAGTAGATTCATTGATTTTCCAAACTGAACGCCAGTTGAAAGAGTATGGAGATAAAATCCCTGCTGATAAGAAACAACCAATCGAAGATGCTTTGGCAGAATTGAAGAAGGAGTTTGAGGCGAAGAATATGGAAAACCTTGAGCCAGCAATGGAAAAACTGAACGAAGTATTCCAAGCAGCATCTCAGGAAATGTACAATGCGGCGAATGCAGATGGCGGAGCAGCGGGAGCTGAAGGAGCTGGAGCAGAAGATGCAGGTAACCCTGAAGATGAGGTGACAGATGTTGACTTCGAGGAGGTTGAAGACCAAAAAGAGTAAGCGAAAGCTTATTATTGGGAACGGAAACTGACCCGATTAGATAGTAGATTTATAGGTTATGAGAAGGGGCAGCCAATTGGTTGCCCTTTTTTTGTATTATTGATAAATATATTATGCCATGAAGAAACTATTCGCAATTGTCACAGTTGGATTTCTAGTAGCGTGTTCAGCAAATCAAACGGCAGAATCATCAGAAGAGAGTGTAGTTACTCCAACATCTGATTCGGTAGCGATGACTCCAGCGAACAATGAACCTGAAGCAACTGAATCCGTTGAAGAGATTATGTTATCGGCCAAACTACAATGCGTCGACAAGGGAATGGATGAATACGATGTTCCACATAGTGATGTTTTTATTGAATTCGGCGATCACAAAGAAAAGGTGTCAAGTTGCTTAGCGTGTCAAACGATTACAGAAGAAGATTTTTCCAAATACGACATTCCGAAAGACGCGCTTTCCGCATGTGGCGGATGGTGGGCAGGTGGTGGAGATTATTTTTACGTTATTCGAAATGCGCGTAATACAATTGAGGTTTACGCAGGGTGGCAGGATGAAGGGCAAATGGAGGATAATGACACTTCATTTCACTGGGAATTAAAAAAGACCTACGAATAGATTGTTTGAAGTGTAGAATTGCTTCGGCGCAAAATTTTGTAAACGGTAATATCTAGGTTTTTATCTGCGCATAAATTCAATTTATCTGGTGTGGAGCGATAATTTGAAAGGTAAAGAAGCCTGAAAGCTTTGTTTAAAGTGGAAGTATATCGGTGATTTCAATAGCTATATTCGTTGAAAACCGATTGCTTATGAAGAAAATAATTACACTCTCAATTTTTACTACGCTAAGTGCAATGAGCGCAAATGCTCAGGCTGCGTTCACCGTATTAGACGAAAATGACTGTTCAGCAATGATCATGGATGTTGGACATTTTTTTAATAACCCAACAACCAGTTCTCCTGGTTACGAGGTACCTTCTGGAAGCGGAAGGCATAGTATTTACTCCGCATCCATGTGGTTTGGAGGAAAAGATGTCAACGGTCAACTGAAACTGGCAGCACAGCAATTTTTCCCAGAGCAGGATTTCTGGCCTGGAGCTTTGACAGCTGATGGGGCAGCAGAATTACCAGCAACAAATCCCCTTTTACAGACCTTGTGGGCAGTAACCAAAAATGAGATTAACGATCATATCTTGAATTATCAGAATGCAGGCTATGTGATACCAAATGACATAGCACTTTGGCCAGCACATGGAGACGTCGCACTTGGACAAGCTTTCAATTTGGCACCATTTGTAGATGTTGACAATGATGGGGTTTACGACCCGACAGTAGGTGATTATCCATGTATTAAAGGAGATAAGGCAGTATACACGATCATTAATGACAAAGGGAATATCCATGATTCAGGAGGAGATCCAATTGGTATAGAAATTCATTACATGTTCTATCAATATAGTTCGGTTCCTGGATTGAATGAAATCACTTTTCTAGATGCACACGTGATAAACAGAGGTACGCAAACCTTAAACGACTTTTCAACATCCTTCTTCGCAGATGGAGATTTGGGAGGTGCAATGGATGATTTTGTAGGATGCGATTCAACTCGAAATTTAATGTTCACCTATAATGCAGATGGTTTTGATGAAAACTCAAATGGTAGTTTGGGATATGATTCGCTTCCGCCAGCAGTAGGCGTTGTTTGTTTGAGTCACGATATCAGTTCAACAGGATACTATTCGAATGGTGGGCTTGCTTCACCAATCACAGCAGTCGGTCATTATAACCTTATGCGTGGAAAAGCAACCGATGGATCTGACTTGTTGGATAACAATGGTCAACCAACAACGTTTGTTTTTCCTGGAGATCCAAATGATTCGAATCAATGGTCAGAAGTTAACTCGCTTGGATTTCCGGCCAGTGTACCGGGAGATCGCCGAATGTTAATGTCAGTTGACTTAGGTACTCTTAACGCATTTCAAGAATACGAGATGAGTTTTGCTGTGGTGTTTGCAGAAGGAACAGATAATTTGCAAAGCGTAGATGAATTGTATCAGGTGACAGACTTTGTTCAGGATTATTATGACAACACAATGCTTGCTGATTGTTATGGTTCAAATGTTGGAGTTGATGAGTTGAATGCAGAATCAATTTCGCTTTATCCAAATCCATCGAATGGAAATTTCACCCTTGACTTTTCTGAATTTGTAGAAAATATGACAATCACAATGAACGATATGTCAGGTCGGGTTGTATACAAGCAAGAAAATATGAGCGGACAAAAGTTAGAACTCGTAACGAATGTTCTTCCTGGCGTTTATATTGTCAAGGTAGCATCAGGTAGAGGGGATGTTACTCTTAGAGTAGTAGTTGAATAGGAGAGAGTATAGTTTATAGTTTAGTTAGCGTAAAATGTTTTTACATTTTCACAATCCTATTCAAAAAAAGCGCCCATCGAAAGATCGGGCGCTTTTCTTTTGCAGAATTCTTAGCAAATAAGGGGCCTAAAAAAAGCCTCATGAAATTCATGAGGCTTTTTGCTATATAGAAATGGGTTAATTTACTTTTTGACTGCGTCAACGACTGCTTTAAAAGCGTCTGGGTGATTCATCGCTAAATCTGCAAGAACCTTACGATTTAGTTCCATGTCACTCTTGTTAACAAGTCCCATGAATTGAGAATAGCTCATTCCGTGCTGACGTGCACCTGCGTTAATACGCGTAATCCACAATGAACGGAAGTTTCTTTTCTTTTGTTTTCGCCCTTCATAAGCATATAACCACCCTTTTTCAACGGCGTTCTTTGCTACTGTCCAGACATTCTTTCTTCTTCCAAAGTAACCTTTGGCGTGCTTCATCACTTTTTTACGGCGAGCTTTTGAAGCAACATGATTTACCGATCTTGGCATAATTTTTCGTTTTTAATAAAGAGTGCATCACTATCGCAGATGGCTTGGTTACTCGTTACTTGGTTAACTTATTGTATAAAACCAGTACATGACTATTTCATGCACAATTGCTGCTTGATATTTGCCTCGTCCGATTTGTGAACAAGTCCTGCGTGCGTCAAGTTACGCTTCTGCTTTTTAGTCTTCTTTGTTAAGATGTGACTCTTAAAAGCATGCTTTCTTTTAATTTTACCGCTTCCAGTTACCTTGAATCTCTTCTTAGCACTAGATTTAGTTTTCATTTTTGGCATCTCTCTTCAATTTTAAGTTACCTCTATATAGCTTCTTTCTTACACTCTGAGCTCTGAAGCTCTCGAAGTGCGTTTTATTCAATTCAAATTTGGGGTCGGTCACTTCCTGCTCCCAATCAATAGCTTTCGCTATTTCTTTTTAGGGTTGATCATCATGATCATTCTTTTCCCTTCTAGTTTCGGCATTTGCTCAATCAATCCAACATCTTCAAGTTCTGTCGCCAATCTCAAGAGAAGTATTTCTCCTCTGTCCTTAAACACAATTGTACGCCCTCTAAAGAACACATACGCCTTCACTTTATTTCCTTCTTCTAAAAACTTTCTAGCGTGAACAAGTTTGAAGTTGAAATCATGATCATCCGTGTTTGGACCGAACCTAATTTCCTTCAGAACAACCTTGCTCTGCTTAGCTTTCATTTCTTTCTCCTTCTTCTTCTGGTTGTATAAGAACTTTCGATAGTCCAAAATCTTACACACCGGCGGATCTGCTTTAGGTGAAATTTCTACTAAGTCAAGACCTGCTTCCTCTGCCTGTTTAAGGGCATCAGGTGTTGCCATAACGATTGGCTCAGCCCCTTCTCTAATAAGTCGAATCTGACGCGCGAAAATCTTTTCATTGATTTTATGCTTTGCAGTTTCTTCTCTTTTTACAAACTTTCTTCTGTTATTCGGTCTTCTCATTCAGTAGTTAATCATTTAAAGCTAATTCATTTTCAATCGCTGTATTTACAAGACTGGAAAATTCTTCTACGCTCATCGTTCCTAAATCACCAACTCCACGTTGTCTTACGGAGATTTGGTTGTTATCTGCTTCCTTTTCTCCGATAATCAACATGAAAGGAATCTTACCAAGTTCCGATTCACGTATTTTCTTACCTATCTTTTCGTTACGATCGTCAACGAATCCGCGAATATCGTAATTATTTAGCAATTGCAAAAGGTTTTCCGCGTATTCATTGTATTTCTCGCTGATCGGTAAAATTGCAATTTGATCTGTTGTTAACCAAAGTGGGAAATCTCCAGCGCAGTGTTCCAACAAAACCGCCACGAAGCGTTCCATAGATCCAAATGGCGCACGGTGAATCATAACAGGTCTGTGCTTTTGATTATCCGAACCTGTGTATTCGAGTTCGAATCGCTCGGGTAGGTTATAATCAACCTGAATTGTTCCCAATTGCCATTCACGACCTAGTGCGTCTTCGACCATGAAATCAAGCTTAGGACCGTAGAAGGCCGCTTCACCATATTCAATTACCGTATCGAGATCGCGCTCACTTGTAGCTTCAATAATTGCGCTTTCCGCTTTCTCCCAATTTTCATCACTACCGATGTACTTATCAGGATCTTCAGGATCACGCAATGAAATTTGTGCTTTGAAGTTTTCAAATTTAAGTGTTTTGAAGATGTACAACACAAGGTCGATCACCTTCACAAATTCTCCTTTCACCTGATCTGATGTACAGAAAATATGTGCATCATCTTGCGTAAATCCGCGAACGCGCGTCAATCCATGTAATTCACCAGACTGCTCGTAACGGTACACTGTACCAAATTCAGCATAGCGAATAGGCAAATCTTTATAAGAGTGAGGTCGTGATTTGAAAATTTCACAATGGTGTGGACAGTTCATTGGTTTTAACAAGAACTCCTCGTCTTCATCAGGCGTATTAATTGGTTGGAAAGAGTCCTTTCCATATTTTGCATAGTGTCCTGAACAAACGTACAACTCTTTACTTCCAATGTGTGGAGTAATGACTTGATCATAGCCCGATTCCTTTTGAGCCTTCTTTAAGAAGTTTTCCAAACGCTCACGCAAAGCTGCTCCTTTTGGAAGCCACAATGGAAGTCCTTGACCAACACGCTGAGAGAAAGTAAATAGATCCAATTCCTTACCCAGCTTACGGTGATCTCTCGCTTTTGCAAGCTCTACCTTCTCAAGATAATCTGTTAATTCAGCATTCTTTGGGAATGTAATTCCATAAATTCGTGTGAGTTGCTTTCTCGTCTCATCACCGCGCCAATATGCACCAGCAATAGATGTAAGCTTAATAGCTTTTATGAATCCTGTGTGTGGAATGTGAGGTCCACGACAGAGGTCTGTAAAATTTCCTTGTGTATAGAATGTGATGGAACCGTCTTCCAGTCCATCAATCAATTCCAGTTTGTATTCGTCGTCTTTATCCGTAAAATAAGTAATGGCATCTTCCTTAGAAATTTCCTGACGATCAAAAGTGAGCTTCTGTTTCGCAAGCTCTTTCATTTTTTGCTCTACTTTTTCCAAGTCTTGCTCAGAAATTGTATAGTCCATGAAGTCGACATCGTAGTAAAACCCATTTTTGATTGGAGGACCAATCGCGAGCTTAATTCCAGGGAAAAAGAACTCCAATGCTTCAGCCATTAAGTGTGCAGATGAATGCCACATGGTCGACTTACCTTCCTTATCGTTCCAGGTTAACAAACGCAAGCTTGCGTCTTCATTAATAGGGCGATCGGCATCAACTACTTCTTCGTTGATCTCGGCAGCAAGTACATTTCGTGCCAGTCCTTCAGAGATGCTTTTTGCAATATCCATTGCTGAAGTTCCCTGCTCAACTTGCTTTACTGTACCATCTGGTAGTGTAATATTTATCATTTGTCACGCTAAATTTAGAGTGCAAAGATAATGAATCATATCATTAATTGAGCGATCCGAATCAAAGCAATTTATCTGAAAAACATCATTGGGTTGGCTGATTCTGGATAATAATGTCTCTATTTTCCACACACCATTTGTACAAGGTGTTGCTGCCTCCAGTTAAATTAAGTTTTTTACAAATTCTACTTCGATAGTTTTCAACGGACTTTTCAGTAACAAACAATAACTCCGCAATTTCTTTGGAAGTCTTGTTTAGCGTTACTAATCGAAGCGTATTGTATTCCGAATTTGAGAGCGAATCAATTGAATTCTTGATTGCGTTCATTTTTGACGTAAAGCTTTTTCGATTCTTTAATAATGGAGCCATCTTCGTGCTAACAAACGGAGTTCCTGCCAGGATACTTTCTAGGCATTCTACAATTTCTAAACTGGAGTCTTCTTTCAAAAGAAAGCCCAGCGCACCTTGATTAAATGACTCATTGAAAAATAGTTCATCGTTGTGCATTGTTAAAACGACCGACTTAGTATTGATTTCCTTTTCTTTAACGAACTTCAAAACGTCAATCCCTGATTTTTTTGGCATATCAATATCCAATATGGCAATCGCGAAATCCTCTTTTCCCAGTTGATCAATAGCATCGGCTCCATTATCTACTTCAGTAATAGAAAAGTGTTTGAAATGGTCTAGAATAAGTGCTTTGAGGCCCTTTCGAAATATCGGATGATCGTCTGCGAGTAATAATTGCATTATGACTTTAGTTTGATACGTATGACAGCTCTGAAACCTTTCGCAGGTTTTTCAACTTTGATGGTTCCATTGAGAAACTTGAGGCGTTGTTCAATGCTTCGTAGTCCAATAGATTTTTCGGTCGACATGCTTTCCACGTCAATTCCCTTTCCGTTGTCCTGATAAACAATTAGTAATCGACCGTTTTGCAATTCGAAATCTACTTTTAATGAGCTTGCTTGTGAATGTTTGATCGTGTTATTTGCAAGCTCTTGAATGATCCTGTAAATTCTAATTTCAGATCCAGGATCTAGATTTATGTCATTTAGTACGTCCAAATCCGAAGTTGTGATAATCTGACTTGATTCTTCAATGTCTCGAAGCATTTTGTTGATCGATTTTTGCAGTCCAAGCCTTCTCAGTTCTGGTGGAATCAATGAGCGCGAAATATTCCTGACTTCTTCGATGGTTTCAGTAAAATTCTCATTTATCTGATTTGCAGATTCTACATTGGAAGAATCGTAGTTATTGAATTTGTTTTTAAGGATTACAAGACTTTGTCCAAGACCATCATGTAAATCCCGTGCAATCCTACCGCGTTCTTCCTCCAACTTATTGACCAGTGCCGAACTAAATTGAGCTTCCCTTTTGTGCTTTTCTTTGAAGTAATAAATGATGAATCCACCGATGGCAAGGATGAAAACAATGATTCCCAAGCCAATATTTTGTTTTAAACGCTCCGTCTGTAGCTCATTTTGTGAGAGTTCGTGTTCATAGGCTATCTTGTCTTCGGCGTGCTGTTTTTCTTTTCGCTCAACATCGTATTTCAGTTGTAGCTCAGTAATCATTTGCATGTGCCCAGTCTTGTCCAGTGAATCTCTGAATTTGGACAGACGCTTGTAAAATTCCAGAGCTTCTTCAAAATCCCCTTGCTTTTCCAACATTTCATAGGTGATTTGATAGACGCCTTCTTGGATTTCGTTTTTTGAGGTGTATTTGGAATAAAACAAGGCACTATCCAATAAAGGTTGGATATTGGTATACCGTTCGGCGTACAATTCTAATTGCGCCATGGTTAAGAAAATGGGGGAGAGGGCGTAATAGAGTTTTTCAGCTTGTCCCATGTTAAGAGCAAGGTCTAAAAGAGAATCACATTTGGCATAGTTTCCTGTTTGGCGCTCAATTACACCTAGGTTTACCAAAGAATTAAAAGCTAGGTGAGAGAATTTCCGGTTTTTAGCTAATTCATACGATTCCTCGTACTCCTGAATGGCTAGATCAACTGAATCGATAGTTAGGTAGTAGTAGCCAACGTTCTCGCGTAAGGTAACTTCAAGTCGTGTGTTTTTTAATCGTCGAGCGATGTCTAGACCGATTTTAAAATCTTCAATCGCTTCATCTGGCGAGTTTAGACGGAGCTTTAATAATCCAAGGTTGTTCAGTAGGAAGCCATATTCATATTCATTATCATTTTCCTTGGCCAATTCTATAGCATTCATGTACACGTCAATGCACTTTTCTGTGTTGTCAAGAATTTCATGACACATGGCCTGACCATTAAGGCTATAGATCATGTTCAGTGTATCACCATGTTTTTTTGCTATTTCATATTCGTCTTCCATCAATGTCAAGATGGGTTTTGAATTGTTGTTTCCTTGCAGAACAAATAGTTTACGAATTGAAGCAGTAGATCTCAGTTGAACGCTTTCGATTTTATTGGCTAGAATAACAGCTTTATCGAAATAGACAATGGCACTATCGCTTTGCCCCGTATAATAAAGAAAGGTTCCTTGGTAAATGTGCAGCACGGTTTTAAGGTGCTCGTTTTTCTTCTTGTCAGCAATTTTGTAAAGCTCGTTGATTAGGACTTTTCCTTTATTCGGAGAAAGACTGAGGTATCCATCTACCAAGGATAGCTTCTCCTCATAAGGCGCAATTTCGGGGATGCCTTTGTAAAGTTGACCCGTCGAAAGGAAAGACAATAGTAAGAATACAACCAGTGTTGTTAACTTGTAGTAGGGCAAAATTGTTGTGTTAGTTCAACGCTAAAATAACAAGATTTGCGCTAACTAAAACGTTTATTCTAACGAAACTCGATCAATACTTAAAACACGAACTGTGGAAGAATTGAAGTTCGTTGAGTTGCTATTCAGATGTGGAAAGTGTCGTTTCTATTCAAAAATACGATACCCAGTCCAGCTACGTGTTGTTGTGCTATAGATAAAGGCGAATTTGTTCGCGTATCCAAATCGGAAAGACTCGTGTGCTTTAACACTGCTCGGCAGAGTAACTGTTGACGTCAAGCTTCCATCCTTTTTATTTATGAGATAGATCTTATTGTTCGCGAAGTCCAGCAAGCCTATTTCCATTTTTTTCATTCCTGTGTAAATCATTGACGTATAATTCAAGGATCCCATCTTGGAATTATCAAGATTTACATCAAGCGTACTAACTTTCTCTCCAGATTTTCGACTATAAATGGAAACGCGTTCACCATCGAAATAGTAGATGTTCTTTTTTCCATCAAATACTCCACATACATTAGAGCTAGGTTGGTGACTTCCACTAAAGAGTGTCTTACTCCCCATGCTTGGATACCCCTTTTCGTTCAACTCCATTCCAACGATACCTCCATCGCTGTAGCAGTTTCCTTCCACTGACTTGGTTTTCTTGTTCCACCAAATTCCGCGCATATCGCTTCCAGCGTCTGTCGTATAGACATTATTTCCTTGAGCATCAAACACCTCCATCGGAAAGGTTTCATTGCCCGCAATTAAGGTATAGTATAATTCCCTTTTTGGGTCGTAAGTCATTCCACTTGCATTGGTTCCGCTACTTTGAGAAAATTCAATGGTTAATGAAGCTTTCGGCTGGTCGATTACCTGTGCATCAAGTGAAAAACCACTGATTAGAAAAAATAGCGTCAGAAAAAAAGTGGTTGTAGTACTTGCTTTGGTTGTCATAATTATGTGTCTTTCAATGAACAATAAAGATAATGATTTTGACTGGGTTAATATTCAGATTTGGCTCAGAAAATTTTGTATTTCATCAATTATTTGTAATTTTTGGATGCTGCTACTCATAATGGAGATTTGACATTTCAATGTCAATCAACAATGACATTTATGAGTTTTGCTCGCAGACCTTTTCTATTAATTGCGCCAATGCTGTGTTTTGGGATCGTGGCACAGGACACGTTACAATTGGATAAGCTTTTTATTCTTGCTTTCTTTTTTATCAGTTTTTTCATTGTACTTCTATTCTTGGTGTTGAACAAAGGGAAGGAGTTTTTAAGCGCATTACTGCTTGTGTCTTTCGTTTTTCTCGGAGCGGCTTCTGTTCAATTATATCGGGGAGATTATTTCTCACGCGATTCCTATTCGGGAGCTACGAGCTACTTGATTCATGTAGATGAAATAGATGGAGACGATTCTGAGTGGCGAAAAAGTGTGTGTACTATACATGCGAGATCGGAAGACGGTGCATTTGTTCCTCACGAAGAGCAAGTACTTCTAATATTGAAAGCGCAGAATATCATCAAGGGAGATGTTTTGATGATTCACAGTGATTTGAATCGCATTGACAACAAGAATAATCCTGGAGAATTTGACACAAAAGCCTATTGGAATAATCAGAATATTTATACAATTGGCTTTGTTAGCGATGAAGATATTCAGTTCATTAAGAACGATGACTCCAGAGGGATTACTGACTCGTTCGAGCATCTCAGGGAATATCTTTCTTCAATTTTGGAGGCACATTTGGAAGGCTCCGATTTAGCGATCGCCCAAGCACTCATTCTAGGAGATAAGAGTCTATTGAGCAAAGAGGATAGAAGCAGTTTTAGTAATGCTGGTGCGATGCACGTGTTGGCTGTTTCTGGACTGCACGTTGGCATTGTTCTTTATCTACTCATTTTTCTATTCAAGCAATTACCGCGCTACATTTCCAAAAACAACGCATCGCTCTTTGCGCTCTTAATAATTTGGGTGTATGCTGGCGTAACTGGATTCTCTCCATCAGTACTTCGTGCAAGTTTCATGTTCTCCTTGCTTGTTTTGGGGCAACTTATGGGGAGACGAACTGATGGACTCAATATTCTGTTCTTCTCTGCCTTTGTGCTTCTTATCTTAAATCCTCTACTGATTTACAATATTGGTTTTCAGTTGTCGTACCTAGCCATGATAGGGATTTTTACTTTATACAAGCCCATCGCCAATGCTTTTTGGATTAAGAACAAATGGCTTCGAAAAATTTGGGAAGGCACAGCGGTAGGGATCGCTGCACAACTTGTAACGGTTCCGCTTTCCCTCTATTATTTTCATCAGTTCCCGAATTATTTCGCGTTAAGTAATTTGATAGTAATGCTTTCTGCGGGAGTAATTTTGGGAACAGGATTATTGCTGTTTTTCTTTCATAAAATTGGATTTATGACCCAATTATTTGGTGTCTTGTTGAGTTCTTTACTTTCTGTAATGTTGTTCGCAATTCAATATATAGAAAGTATTCCAGGTTCAGTGGCGCGTGGATTTGAGTTTTCGGAGAGCGTGTTGATGCTAATCTATTTCTGTCTTTTCTTCTTACTCTTCATTGAATTGGAAAGAAGGGGTAAGTGGGTACTTGTCTTTTCGTTGATCTCTATATTCGGGTATACACAATACGTCCGCTATGAAAATTATGCAAAAGACGAAATCGTCATATTTAATGCAAACCAATTGGCGGTAGTTGTAAAAACTCGAAATCAGCTAATATGCCTGTTTTCGAAAGGTCAAAAAGATCGAGATAAGCTTGAGTATATGTTGAACGCATACCAGAAGGTAAATCCAGGGACATTGCGCTACATGGAATTGATTAATGGTAGAACAGTGCTAAAGTTGAATTCAGGAGAGCTTACACTTATCTCTGATGAAGGTGGAGTAGAGATTGTTAACGGAGGTGAAAAATGGTTCGTCCGTACTTCCTATAAAGGAGATCCTCCAAGGGATATTCAAATCGTCGATATGCCGTACATGAACCAACAAGAAGATCATTATAACTTGAGTTCGGGGGCGTTTATAAGGTCGCTTTAGCCGCTTAAACCGCTAAAGTCCTATTTCGTCATTGAAAAACTGTTAAAGCTCCATAAAATACATAGTCCATACTCTCCGAATGGTTATTTTTAGCGCCTGTCATTATAATGTGCATGAACCGAGGAGTATCTGTTTTATTTACTGTTTTCTTAATTTGTTTAGGAACGATTGCTCATGCCCAGCGTGAGTACAGGATCGGCGTAACTGAAACTCCTCCAATAATTGATGGTGCTCCAACTGAGGAAGTTTGGAAGAAAGCAGAAATTGCAACGGACTTCACGGTAAAAGACCCTGTTTTTGGTGGCACATCAGAATTTGTTTCGAAGATTAGAATGATGTATGACAACAATGCGTTATACGTAAGCGGTGAGATGTACGATCCGAATCCTGATTCAGTGAGCTATAGTTTATCGCCCAGAGATGATTTTGGGAATGCTGATTGGTTTGCCCTAAATATTGATACCTATGGCAAAAGCGTGAATGCCTTTAATTTTATGATCACAGCAGCTGGTGTTGAACTGGATGCGATTGAAGGCGTTACCAATCTTGATTTTTCTTGGAATGCTGTTTGGCGAAGTGCAACCAAGCGAACAGAATATGGTTGGTCATTCGAAATGAAAATTCCTTATTCGGCACTGCGCTTTCCCAATCAAAATATTCAAGAATGGAATGTCAATTTTTGGCGTTCTGTGCGAAGACGAAGAGAGAACTCAACATGGAACCCTGTGAACCCGCAAGTTTTTGGGGAAATTACACAATCGGGGAAGATCATAGGAATCGAAAATATTAAATCACCCCTTCGATTGTCCTTTACGCCATACGCAACGGGATATCTGGAGAACTCATACGATGAGGAGTTGGACGCTCAAACATGGAAACGCAAGGTAACGGGAGGAATGGATTTGAAATTTGGGCTGAACGATGCGTTTACACTTGATATGACTTTAATTCCCGATTTCGGTCAAACGACATCCGATCGTCAAGTATTAAACCTTGGTCCTTTTGAGGTGCAGTTCAATGAAAATAGACCGTTCTTTTTGGAGGGGACAGATTTGTTTAGAACAGGCGGCATCTTTTATTCGCGGAGAATAGCTGCAACACCATATTATTTTTATGATGCGTATGATGATGTAGATGAGAGTATCGGCGAGGAGGTTGTCAACAACCCAAATGCGGCACCGATGATTAATGGGACTAAAGTTTCAGGTCGAACAAAAGGAGGGTTGGGAATTGGTGTGTTCAATGCCGTTGAGGGGAAATCGGAGGCGATTATTATTGATAGCTTGGGAAATGAGCGAAGGTTCGCGACTAACCCGCTAACCAATTACAATGTATTTGTCTTGTCTCAAAACCTTAAGAATAACAGTACAGTTTCTTTTGTGAACACCAACGTGCTGCGTGAGGGAGGAGCAAGAGATGCTAACGTTAGCTCGGCAGATGCGAACATCTATTCGGCAGACGGGAAGTACCGGGTATCAACGCGTGTTAATTTGTCTGCCATTAAAGAAGTTGGTGCTGAAATGGAGTTTGGACATGCACTCTATGCTTCTATTGGTAAAGTAGGAGGGGTCTGGCAATATCGATTTAACTATTCAGAAGAAAGTGAAACATATGATCCGAACGATCTGGGATTCTTGTATAACAATAACTCGAGAGAATACGGAGCAAACTTGAGTTGGAATAGTTATACACCGACCAAACGGTTTTTTCGCAGATCTGTCAATCTTTATATTGGACACGAAGAACTGTACAAGCCTCAGTTAACAAGCTATAATTATATTTCCTTGAACGTTGGTGGTTTGCACAAAAAACAAGTGTACACAAACCTAAATCTCAATATTAATCCAGTTGGTGGAGTGGACCATTTTGAGTCGCGGCAATTTGGAAAAGAAGTGATTAATCAACCGAATGCAAACATCCGATGGTTCTTTACTACTGACTACAGTAAGGTCTTTGCGCTGGACGGTGTTTTCTCTTATCAATCGTTTTTTGGTGAAAGTAGAAATGGATCAAGTATTTCATTGTCTCCTCGTGTACGAATTTCGGATCGAATTAATGTGAGAATGGAAGCCTCAGTTAATTTCATTGAGAATGATTATGGATATGTAGCGAGTTTGGATGAGGATTATGATGACCTCATTTTGTTGGGTGTTCGTGACAGAACAATTGTGGAGAATACGCTTGTTACTGAGTTTATTTTTACGAAACGTATGGGGATTGACATGCGAGTCAGACATTATTGGCAAGAAGTTCATTACGAGGAATTCTTGACTTTACTGGATGAAGGTGTGATGATCGACAATGACTACAGTCCTTTGGAAGAGGATGGGGAATCGTCGCATAATACGAGTTACAACGCTTTTACTGTCGACTTTAACTACCGTTGGGTATTCTTGCCAGGAAGTGAGTTGAGAGTTGTTTACAAGAACAATATTTTTCACTCAAAGAATAATTTAGACGTGAATTATTTTGACACTTTCGGGAGCTTATTCCAACAGCCACGAATCAATAGTGTTTCGCTGAGGGTACTTTTCTTTATTGATGCGCTGTATTTTAGAGGAAAGAAAAAGCGAAACGCACAAGCACAAATGATTCAATAAAAAAATCTACCTGTTGCCAAGTAGATTTTAGTTCATAAGTAGAAGTGTTTACACTTATCTATTCAACATTACTGGCATAACCAGCATGAGAATGTCTTCATTTTCATTTTTCTCAGATGGCATTAACAATCCCGCTCTGCTTGGCTCACTCATTTCCAATCTCACCTCCGCGGTATCAAGATTGTTTAGCATTTCCATAAGGAAGCGCGAGTTAAACCCTATTTCCATGTCTTCACCCGAGTAATTACATGTCAATCGTTCGTTGGCTTCGTTTGAGAAATCAATATCCTCAGCAGAAAGTGAAAGCTCTGATCCAGCAAGTTTCAATTTGATCTGATGCGTTGTCTTGTTCGCGAAGATCGAAACACGCTTAATTGAACTTAAAAACTGAAGTCTATCAATTGTAAGGACATTCGGATTCTCTTTCGGAATCACAGCCTCATAATTTGGATATTTACCATCAATCAATCGGCAAATAAGTACAATGTCATTAAATGTAAATACCGCGTTTGAATCGTTGTATTCCAATTGTACTTCTTCGTCACCCGACAAGTTCGTCTTCAAAAGATTTAAAGGTTTTTTAGGTAGAATAAAAGAAGAGCTACCTGAAGCTTGTGAATCTGTTCGTGTGTAACGTACTAATTTGTGCGCGTCTGTTGCAACGAAGGTGATACTTTCTGGAGAGAACTCACAGAACACACCGCTCATTACAGGTCTCAAATCATCAACACCTGTCGCGAATAAAGTCTTGTTGATCGCATTTCCAAGAATACTTCCTGAAATACGAATAGAATTGGCATTCTCCAGCCCTGGCGTTCTTGGGAAATCTTCACCGTTGTATCCAACCATTTTTGATTTTCCATTGTCGTAGGCAATCTCAATAGAGAAATTGTCCATACTAACAGTGAACGTACACGGTTGATCTGGAAGATTCTTCAATACGTCGAGAAGTAACTTTGCTGGAATGGCAATCTTGCCTTCTTCCTTTGCTTCAATATTCATTGAAGTACGCATTGTTGTTTCAAGATCGGAAGCAGAAACTGTTAGGCGACCGTCATTTATTTCAAAAAGGAAGTTATCCAGTATCGGCAATGTATTACTGGTACTAAGTACACCAGAGATTCCTTGAAGGTGCTTTAACAGTGAAGCACTAGAGATTACAAAATTCATTTCAAACAATTGTATTTGTACCCCAAAGCTATCAATTTCGGGTCAATATGAATGACCTAAAATCGCTGAGGTTTCAACGAGTTATCAACAAATTGTTAGCTACTCTTCAGGGATGCCATCGGCTGTCTCAAGCATAGAAACATCCATTGGGAAATAGATGTGACCTAGAAAGAGAGGATTGAAAACGAAGTACTGACAGTGTACAAGTTCACCGTTTGGCAATTGGCACCAAAAGCGGTCGTGATCATTGTTCTTATATTCAATAACACCTTGTTGTGACACTTCCTTTCGTTTTGTTCTGAAACATCTCAGCTTCGTTGTCTTTCCAGATGTTTCCTTCAAGGTCAATACGCAAAAGGGTCTTGTCGCTTTTACACTGTCAATTTGTTTGTCATTGAGCGTGTAATTTGGTTTTTCGAAGTGAATCTTTTGATAATTGTTCAAGTATCTAAAGATCATTGCTGTATCAACATTGTTGAGGACCTTCCCTTGCTGATATACATTCATTTTGCTTCCGTCTTTCACAACAGTAAAGCTTCTTTCTTTTTCCTCGTTGAACTTGATGTCTACCTTTGAGATTTTACTGATTGGAACGCTAAAAATGTTTGTACACATCCATTTACGTGCATCAGCGAAAAAGCGTGGTTCAATGATGCCGTTGAGGCCTTTAATTTTCATCATGACAGGCGTTGTACTCTTTCCGTAGACCTTGTCATCCAGTAGCATAATTTGTCCGTAATGATCTTGTGCGGCAGGTCCCATGTACCATGTTTTTGCCCATTCACCATTCTCGAATATTTCAACCTTCGTGTGCTGGGTAGACATCATCTTTGTGTAATGCGCATGCGAATTGTCTGGCAAGTATCCTTTGAACTCGATGTTCTTAATCGCCTCTAACATAAAGCCAACAGGCTCCTGAGCAATGCATCCACCATTTTTGTCTGTCCAAATTCCTTTGTCTCCCTTGATCACTTCAAAGGTTTTTCCGAATGCATCCGAGATGATGACACGATCAACACCTTCGACATCCTCAATGTTAAACTCAATGAGTTCCGTATCTGATTTTCCTTTGTTTGAAGATAGTTTGTAGGCATAGTATCCTAGAAAAGAGAGCACACTAACGGCTATAACAATTGTGATAATTTTCTTCATGGCAATGCTTATTGGGCAAACTTGCGTTTACGGATGTAATTAATGATAAGGGCCAGGAGTAGAATGATACCAATAGGTAATCCTATGTTAAGCAGCTTGTAGAAGCTTGCAAATTCCTTAACCTGTTCATTGTCAATTTCGTGAATGTCAATTTGTCGACTTCGGATATCCAGTACAGAGTTGTCTCCCATCATGTAATCTGTTAAGTTTTGGAAGAACTCTTGATTACCGAAGAAATGGGGAATGTTCAACTTCATGAGTTCTTCGCTCACTTGCAAATCATTGATCTGCTTTGGACGATACATGAAAGCCGTTCCTGTTCTGTTCGGCATAGAGTCGTATTGATTCGCAATGAAACGACCGTTTCCAATCACAAATACTTTTCCTTCAACCTCACTGGAGTCAAGAATTGTTACCGCTTTGTTCAAAGCATATTCATCAACAATTCTATTTCTAAAGTGTGAGACAAATTTCCCTTCCGCAAGACCCGCAAGGCACATCTTGTTTGCTTCGCTGTCTGGATTTGGAACAAGCTCAGGGTTCTTTCCGTAGTTGAGCGGAAAAGCAAGGTTAACAAGCGGCGCCGAACCTGTAACGGTAGAATTGGTGCTGGAAGTTAATATTGGTGTTAAAGCTACAGAAGGATTCGTTGTAACAAATTCCACCTCTCCAGTGTATTTTAGAGCAACGGGTTCAACATTACGAGATATCGGATGATCTGTTGGTGTTGCCAATACATGGAAGAACCATGGGATCATGGATTGATTTGCAAAAGGCACTTGTTTGGGGACACAGCGCACGTCCATTACATATTTGTCATTGACTTTTAGTCCATAATCGAAGAGCATTCCGTCAATTCCTAGTTTCCCTTGTGCGTAACGTGTCGTATGTGTTTGTCCTTGCGTATTTAAAGTGTCTTCTGGAAGGAAGAGCTTGTCAATAAAGCACATCAGTCGACCTCCACGCATCACAAATTGATCAATGATGAACAGTTCTTTTTGTGTAAATGTTTTACGAGGCTGAGCAATGATTAAACCGTCAACATTGTCCAATGCTGCGAGAGAATCATTGATTGTAATGTCTGCGATGGAATAATACGGAGAGATCAACGCACGACAACGTTGCGTCTGTGCATAGGTCAATTCACCATGTCCCTGCAAAAAGGCAATTCGCGGTTTCGTTTCTTGTGTTGCACGTCGGAGCGAGCTCACCAACATGTATTCCAAGTTATTGATCGAGTTTTGAATAATATCCGACATTCCGTTCAACTGAAACGGCTGTCCTGTCTTTGATCCTGGAAGCAATTGAATACTGTTGACCGTAGATCCGCCGTATTCAATAATAGCACCTGGCCACAACATCATTTGACTTTGTGAACCATCTTTCATGTACACGAGGTCCATCGGGAGAATTCCCTTTCCTTTCGCGAAAAGTGTTTGAAAAAGCTCTTCTTGTTCCTGTTCGGTACCAACGTGTGGATCGATAAACTGATACTCAATGCGATCGCCCGTATGTTGCTTAAACTCCTTGAGCTTTTCCTCTACAGCATCTCTGAAATAGCTTAACTCAGCGGGGAGATTTCCTTCCAGGTAAATTTTGATATTCAATCGACTTTTGAAATTCTCAGCATCATTTAGGAATTCAATGGTTCCGTTTGCTAAAGAATAGCGTTGATCTTCAGTCATGTCATAACGCCTAGACATGTTCGAGCTAATGACGTTCACCAGGACAACCCCAATGTAAACAACGGCTAATAGCGAGAAGAAATAAAGCTTCGTCGCCGTTTTTTTACGGCTTTGAAGTGCATAAGTACCGTCAGATTCTGAGGGTAAACTACTCAATTTACCCAATGCCATAATGGTTAACATCAGTGCGATGGGTAAATGAAACCAGGATGCTAAAAGATACCCAGCAAATGCATCAATGCCTATAACTATGGCGATGAGATTGAGCGAGATAAGTATATACGCGAAAAGGATCCAAAGTAGGAGTTTCAATTTTTTTGTAGATCGCTTCCAAATGAGAGCTCCAAAGCTGATAAATAGCATCCCACCGATTGCGCTTGAACCAACATACTCAAAGATGTAAGACGCACTACTTGCAGTAGGTGCTATCATGTATATCCATACAAGAAAGAGCAGCTTTAAAACTCCTATTCCAAGAATAACCTGTCCGAAAATGGTTATCCAACGTGCATTTTTATCTGAACCACTCATCTTTTGGATATTTTTAGAACAATGAATGCTGCGTAAATGAAGAAGGTGATAAGCGACAAGAAGTATACTATATTCTTCGTGTCAATCACTCCTTTTTGAATCCCATCATAATGATAGCTCATTCCGAAGTACTGCGTCACAGAGTCTAAACTTCCCATTACGTTGTATGATCCAACCAATGCAAGGGCACCAATTTCTGGCATAAAGAACCAACAGCAAAACAAGGCGAGAATAAAGGCGACTATTTGACTGCTTGTCAATGCGGAAGTGAAGATCCCCATAGCAACGAAGGCCGACCCGAGTAAGATCAGTCCAAGGTAGGATGTTATCGTAGCACCGTGATCAAATGTTTCCGGTTCCAGTGAAAGTGAATACATTGAATAGTAGTAGACAATCGTTGGTAGAATTGCGATGAGCATCAACGTGACGCTGGCAAAATACTTTGCGAGTAAAATCTTGATATCAGAAATAGGCCGGGTGAACAAGAGTTCGATTGTTCCAGTTCTTCGTTCCTCAGCGATCGACCGCATCGTAATGGCTGGAATTAAGATTAGAAAAATGATAGGGGATGAATTGAAAAAGGGAATTAAGTCCGCCTCAGATCCCTCCAGAAGGTTCGCGTCTGTTGATGCTACCCAGTGCATTATTCCCGAAGCAATTAAGTAGATCAGGATAAAAACATATCCGATAACTGAACTTAAAAAACTTCTGATTTCTTTGAAGTAAAGTGCTCTCATTCTATCGTTTGGTAAACGTTGCTCAAAAATACGGTTTCTAACTTGAAACATCAACGGGAAAACGTGAAGTGGTTACTTCATTTATTAAGATGTAATTGTTGAAGACTAAAGGAATTGCGGAATTATGAATGATGAATCTATGATTCAAATCCATTGAAATGTGCCTTTACACTCCACGCTTCTGGTTTTTTGGCGAACCAAGGTTTAATGCTTGGCCATATTTTTCCGAACGCTTCTGAGTCGCGGTAATTGTTGAGGTCTTGTTGAGACTCCCAATGACTATAGGTCATCACGATTGTTGGCTGATCGATGTCGCGGTACAATTTCATTCCATAACAACCAGGAAATTCATTAACGACATGCTTAATCGTTTCAAAAAAGGCGATGAAATCATCAATTTTATCGTCTTGGAATTCGAGCTTTACAATGCGTGTGATCATGTGAAGAATGAATCAAGTGTTTCGCGAGATCCTTTGGGTGTAAATTCAACACGAATCATATCACCTACGTGAAGACCGAAAAGTTGCTCTGCACCTCCCGTACTTCTATTCGCACCTCGGTTAATGGCAATTTCCAACAGTCCGTTCTCATTAAAAATGGCAACTTTTTCACCTTCTGGAACTTCGTTGTACGTGTTCGAGATGATATCAATGAAATAATCCTTCTTCTTGAAATGGATGACAAAAGGTGCATCATTGCCAAAACGCGCAAAGAGATTTTCGTTGATGTTTGTGATGGCATTTCCATAACTGTCGATGTGAACAACGTGACCTTTGATAAGATTGGGTTCTGAAATAGCCGTTGGTGTAAATGCATTCTTGTATTCCTCTTGTGGCGACGCAAAGGATTCAACCTTTTCTCCCTGAAGAAGTTTGATTCCCACAGGAAGGAGCATATTCTTTGTTGGAAACTTAAACAGTTTAGGATTCGACAGTACATTGTCTAATCTCCAAAAAGATTCTGGTTTGTTCTCCTTAAGGAAAGCACCAAAAAAGCCATTGTCATTTGAAATGAAATATTGCTTTTCATAAACCATTACGGAAGGAAAAGAACCATCAGAGCCTCCAAAGTTAATCACAGGATCACTGTCTACACCAATGATGTGAACTGTACCGTCAGGAAAATCTTTGTAACACGCTGCAAGTAAAAATGATGCTTCAGAAATATCGAAAGGGCGAACGGTGTGCGAGATATCAACAATGGAAGCATTTTCAACAGCGCCTAGAATGGTACCCTTGAGTGACGCCACGTAGTGGTCATTCAATCCCATGTCTGTTGTTAATGTTATTATTCCCATTGTGAATAAAATTCAGCGCATCAGGGCCGATTATTTTCTAAATTTGATTCAAAAGTAAGAAAAAGCCTTATAAAACACTGAATACATTTGCTAGAGAAGACAATCGAAATTAAAGGGATCAATCCCGCTGAGTTGTTCGGAGTTAACAACGCAAAGCTAAAGCACCTAAAAACGTATTTCCCAAAGTTGAAAGTCGTTGCCCGTGGAAACATAGTCACAATTGCGGGTGATGAGGAAGTAATGGATGAGTTTGAACGTAAGTTCGACTTAGTATTACGCCATTTTCATAAGTTCAATAGCCTCACGAAGAGTAACATTGACAATTTGATGATGGAAGATGGATCGAAGATGTTGATTTCAGATGATGGATCGGAAACGTTGGTGCATGGAACGCATGGTTCTAAGATCAAGGCGAAAACAATTAATCAGCGAAAGCTTGTGGAGGCCGTTGGTAAAAACGATATGGTGTTTGCTGTTGGTCCCGCTGGTACGGGGAAGACCTATACTGCTGTGGCATTGGCCGTACGTGCCTTGAAAAACAAGGAAGTGAAGCGCATCATTTTGACAAGACCAGCAGTAGAAGCAGGGGAGAATCTTGGTTTTTTGCCTGGTGATTTAAAGGAAAAACTGGATCCGTACATGATGCCATTGTACGATGCCTTGCGCGATATGATCCCCCCAGAGAAGTTGGCGGACATGATTGAATTTGGAATCATTGAGATTGCACCACTTGCATTTATGCGTGGTAGAACCCTTGACAAGGCCTTCGTTATTTTAGATGAAGCCCAGAACACTACAACGATGCAAATGAAAATGTTCCTTACACGAATGGGAATGACGGCCAAGTTTGCAGTAACGGGAGATATGTCTCAAGTTGATCTTCCACGAAAACAACGTTCGGGATTGGCGTATGCATTGGATGTCTTAAAAGAGGTGGAAGGTGTAGGAATCATTCGAATGGGAGAAGTAGATGTGATTCGTCACGGTTTGGTGAAAAAGATTATTGCTGCTTTTGAAGCTGCGGAGGCTAAAGAAGCTGAAGCCAAGGAGGCAAAAGAAGAGGAATACCGGAAAAAATCAGACGGAGCAAAGGACTGATGTAGTTTTGTACACTGAGCAAGAGAAAGCATCGCTTTTGAAGTAACGAAGTGTACGAAAAAGACTGTTGAAATCATGCTCGTAACTTCTGTGTAAAAAAGCATTTTTTAGTGATCTGATTTCCTAATTTTGTCGTAAGAAATTTACACCATGGAAAACGCAATTACGAAAAGCACATTCACTTTTGAAGGTCAGAAAGAAGTCTACAACGGAAAGGTTCGGGATGTTTACACACTCGACAATGGTTTGTTGGTAATGGTAGCATCTGATCGTATTTCAGCCTTTGATCATGTCCTTCCAAAAGGAATTCCTCACAAGGGACAAGTGTTGAATCAAGTAGCGACATTATTTTTAAATGCAACGGAGGACATCGTTCCTAATTGGTTGATTGGAACTCCAGATCCTTCTGTAGCTGTTGGATATGCGTGTGAGCCAATTCGTGTTGAAATGGTAATTCGTGGTTACATGTCAGGACATGCGGCACGTGAATACAAGGCGGGAAAGCGAGAATTGTGTGGAGTCCCAATGCCCGATGGAATGAAAGAGAATGATAAGTTCCCCGTTCCGATTATCACACCAGCAACGAAAGCTGAAGAAGGGCACGATGAAGATATTTCTCGCGAAGCGATAATTGCGCAGGGAATCATTCCTGAAGACATTTACCTGAAGTTAGAAGAATATACACGCGCCTTGTTTCAACGAGGAACGGAAATGGCGGCTGAGCAAGGATTGATCCTTGTCGATACGAAATACGAATTTGGAATGCGTGATGGGGAAATCATGCTCATTGACGAAATTCACACACCCGATTCATCGCGGTACTTCTATGCAGAAGGATATGAAGATCGCCAAGCGAACGGGGAGGAGCAGAAACAACTATCGAAGGAATTTGTTCGCCAATGGTTAATTGAAAATGGATTCCAAGGATTGGAAGGACAGACAATGCCTGAGATGCCAGACGAGTTCGTGAAGGTGGTAACGGATCGCTACATTGAGTTGTACGAGAAGATTACTGGAAAGCCTTTTGAGCGCGCAGATACTTCAAATATTACTGAGCGGATTCAGGGGAATGTAAATGCCTTTTTGGAGACGGTGGAAGTGTAGAAGTACACTTCGAGAGCCTCAGTGTACAAAAAGTAGAAGGTTAAAAGGGGGGGTAAAATCTATCAGATTCAATTACTTCGGATCAAGGCTCATTACGTAATCATAGCTTTCATTCAACAACTTTACAACGTTATGCTTATCCTTTAGCATTTCTTCAGTGATCAAAATGTACCCGCGCATGACGGCATTGTAGGATTTATAAAGTGTCGTTCCGTAGGTTTCGATGTACTTATTCTGTACTTCCTTCGAAAATCGGATTCCTAATTCATTGTCTTTGTTGAACAGTGAAAACATGTGACCATTTGCTGAGGTATACGGCATTGTTTTTCCTTTGCGCTCGAAGCGGCTGCACTTGGAAACTAGGTCGTCGTAGATTTTTAGTTTGGCTTCTCTCATGGTTTTGAATTTTTTAAGATGAATCAAATTAGTGATTCTTTTCAGTCCTCACGATCGAGTTCTTTCAGTTCTTCGTCCATCTGCTTCGTCATTTTGTGGATGCGTCGTTGAAGTTCCTCAGCCTCCTTTACCAATTCTTCAGCTTCTTCGTTGAACTCTAGTTCTTCATCATCATCAACTTCTTCGTTCTGCACTGCATTTTTGCGCGCTTTTCTAATTTCCCACCAGATAATGGCTACAAGAAGGAGTAGGAAAAATATTCTAAAAAAATACTGTGGGCTCATGGTTCAACTTTAGGATTTTTCAATCAGTACTAGTGCTGTATTCATTTCTTGTAAAACGCGTCTAGCGAATTTTGTAGAAATAACAAGTAATCTTCGATAGAACTAGTACTATAATCAGCAATTTCAAGGATTTCATTTTCTCCATTCAACACAACAAAATAAGGTTGACTAGAAGTCTGGAAGCGCGAAACTTGGTAATGGTGGTGCTTATCACCAATGGATCTTAAGTCCATGGCGCGTTCTCCGACATATACCTTTTTCTGATCTTCTAAAGCCAATTCACTATTATCATCAACGAAAAGTGGGACAAAAATGAACTCATTCATTAACAACGTTGCAATATCGGGGTCTAATAGGGTAGAGTGTTCTATTCTCCGACAGTTCACGCACGCATAGCCCGTGAAGTAGAGCATAATTGGTTTGTTTTCAAGTTTGCTTTGCGCTAAAAGCTCCGTTTCATTAAAAAGCGATGAAACGGCGAGCAAATTATCTAGTTCTCCTATTTCCTTTTTTCGCGCAGCTAATTTTTGTTTTTCTTGCTGTTCACTAAATCCAACAAGAACTGTTTCATATTTTTCGGAAGTACTGGAGTGTTCTTTTATATATGCGCGAAGTGAATCAAATACATCTGGCTCAAGTTCCAATTCCATAATGAGCGCTTTGTCTTCTTCCCAATTAGCGAAGTCCGCTGTACGCTGCATTAACTTGATTCCGATTCCATACTTCCTTTTTAATTTAGGGTAATGTGGCATTCGTTTCATTTCCAGAAACTGGTCGTATAAAAGTCCATAGGTTGGCTGTTCTTCACTTGTGACTAACCCTATGAGCATTGCACTTAGCGTACGCGGATGTGTGAAAAAATCCAAATCCAATGAGTCGAAATCGTCTCCCAGAAAGGTGTAAATGTTTTTATTAATTACTTCCAAGTCTTCCTCTGAGTAACCAACAAGCTCGATTTCCTTATCCTTGATTTCGTTAAAATCTTGAGCGAATGTTGTGAGTCCGAATAGAAGGACAACTGTAAGTATGAAATATTTCAGGTACATAATTAGGTCTAAAGGTTGAAGGTAAATAGTAAAAGTTGAATTCCAACTTCTGTCAGATACAGTTGTTTGATAGCTTATGCGTTCGTGCTTCCATGTAGCAGTAGGTCTTGGCTTTTTTTCCGTTGATCGTCAAGCGTTCAGGTGAAACCAATTTGCCATTTTCTGTATTCTGTTTTAAAAAGTCCCAAAAATCAATCTTCTTAAGCTTCACATAATAGACAACGTCATCGTAGTAGAGCGTGACGTGATTTGGTTCCATTCTGTATTGAGCTATGACTTCATTGTAGGAGACCGCATTTTGTCCAACAACTTTGGAATGATACATCATACAAATATTGTTGTCCTTTAGTCCAAATAAATCACCATTAGGATCTCTCCACAATTCACCATTGTAGGTGAAATAACCCGATACGTTTAAATAGTCGATGAAGTTTGTTGTGTCTGGACTAACAGCGTCTTGTGCATTCGAAAAACTAGCAAACAAAAAGAACAGTAAGGTATGAGCAATTCGCTTTATCATTTCCTCTCAGCGATCGTCTTTAAACAATCCTGCGCTAGACTATTTAGTTGTTTCCATTCTGCCGAATCTACAAATTCACTAATCTCTGGCATCCGTCTTTCTCCTTTCTCCACGGCCTGCCATTCAAGCATGAGATTATCAAATTCATCCAACAACTCCATTTCTTTTGTGTTGAATTCATATACGCTTCGGTCAAAAGTGGGGTTGAAGAACGTATACCAATTGGCAAAGAGCACTTGGTAGACATCAGAAGGCGCTCTATTCGTCAGTAATTCAACTTGTTCATCTTTAGAAATCCAGAGTTCCAGAATATCTACTAGTTCTTCACGGATTCCTTGTCCAAAATCTTCGTCTAATTCATCTTCCATTGTTACAGCTGTTTATAGGCGATTGTGTTCCGAAAGATACTTCTTTATTCTTTGAATGGTGTCAGTTTAATAGGAGAGTGGGGCAGAATAGCATGCCTTGAAATGAAAATCTGGAGCAGTGAACAAACAATTTTATGCTGTGAAAACAAAATCTGCTGCCTTGGAATGAAAATCTGGAGCAGTGAACGAACAATTTTATGCCATGAAAACAAAATCTGCTGCCTTGGAATGAAAATCCGGAGCAGTGAACGAACAATTTTATGCTGTGAAAACAAAATCTGCTGCCTTGGAATGAAAATCTGGAGCAGTGAACGAACAATTTTATGCTGTGAAAACAAAATCTGCTGCCTTGGAATGAAAATCCGGAGCAGTGAACGAACAATTTTATGCCATGAAAATAAAATCTGTTGCCGTGAAATTTCAGTTTTTCGCCTTTTACACATTTGCTCTTTCTATTTCAAACACCTTTCGCTAGTAGGTCTTAACATTTTTTAACGCGGCCAAAACCATTTTTGGCACGGTGTTGGTTTTTATGTGTGCATAACGTTTGTGTGTCGAATCTGCACGAGGTAGAGACGATGATCAGACACTAAATCTTTTGTTATGAAAAGATCAATTCAAAACAGGATTCGGATGTACAAGGCCGTAAAATCGACCATATCCGGAAACCAGGAAAGCTGGAGTGCGTTACCAGCATTTGCAACTGCCTACGCGGCATTTTCAGAAAAGTTAGCGCAATTGATTTCACTCGGCAAATCGCAGTCATTTTCAACGGAAGGAATCTATTCAAAGAAAAGAGCCGTTCGTAGAAAATTGACGATCGAGATTCTCAAATTGGCTCAAGGACTTCGTGCGATGACAATGGACAAGGGCTTGATAATCTTACGCCAACGTTTAAATGTCAACCGCACTACTCTTGAGTTAAAATCTGAAATCAAGGCCATGGAAATCGTTGAGTTTGTGCTGGAAAGTGCGAATGAGTTTGCGAATGACCTGGAAGACTACGGAATTTCAGAAGCGCGAATTCAAGCCGCAGAGGCATTGCGAGACGAGTTCAAAGCCTTGATGGCAGCTCCGCGAGATGCGATTGTGAAGCGTAAGGAAATCACCCGATCCATTAATCGATTGGCAACTGAGCTCGACTCATTGTTGAAAGACAAACTGGACACCTTGGTAAACCTAATGGAAGACACACATCGCACTTTTCACGGAAATTACATGGATGCACGCATCGTAGTTGACTACGGCGGACACCATTCCGGAAGCGGTGATGATGCTGGCTTAACACCCGAGGAGCCCGATGATGGAGAAGCGTAGGCGATAAGCTTACATCCAAGATTGGAGCGCAACGAAATCCCCCTTTGTTTAGGCATCGGGGGATTTTTGTTATTTTGTTGAGGTCTACGTGAGTTATCAGCACATACAAGATGGAAACCCATTCAGATTAAAAAACGGCTTACAACAAAACTTATAGTGCATTCTAGATCCCTATGTGACGTAAACGACCACCGAAACCACCATCGATTAAATGAAGGAGATTAGTAAAGGAACCAGAATCATAAACTACCTAATTGATGTTGCAATTATTAGTTTAATTGCGAGTATTCCAAAGGCCATCCTTTTCTTCTTAGTGAGTCCTGTACTGGTCTATTATTCCGTGTTCCTTGTTTACTATTTCTTTTTTGAATATTTCTTGGGGCAGACACCTGGCAAAATGATTACAAAGACCATCGTTGTTGACATGCAGAACTCAAAACCTAGCCTTCGGAAAGTACTGTATCGAACGATACTGCGATTGTACCCGTTTGATGGGTTTTCATACCTATTTGGACAAGAACAAGGAGGGCATGATCTTATTTCAAAAACTCGATTGAAGGTTAAGGAAGATAAATAACGACGTCTGTAAAGCATTAGCGTGTACAATTTCCAATTAGAACAAGAATAGCTGACTAAAATATTCTGAAAAACAGGTATTTATACGCTTGATGGAAGATATGAGAGTCTGTATCTTGGGCCGGCGTGCCTGTGTCTGCTTGACAATTGCTTATAAATGGTAAATATCGTTTAGGAGCTTTGTTAATGGGGGATGTAAGAGAGGTGCGTATTTATATAGATTTTAGATATGGTGCATTTGTGCACTATATTCAGTTGTTAGGTGCAATTTAAAAAACTAATAAATGACTAATTCGAATTTATTTATTGAAACTGAAAGACTATTAATTCGACCATTTAAAATGGAAGACATAGAGCCATCCTACACAATGAATTTAGATGCAGAAGTTAGTAAATACACAGGAGACGGAGGGATTGTATCCAAAAAAGAAATTGAACGAAGGATTGTCGAGAATGTATTTGGAGATTACGAAAAATACGGATTTGGGCGACTTGCAGTTGAATTAAAAGGAGAAAATAAATTTATTGGATTTACAGGTCTAAAATATCTAGATGATATGGACGAAGTGGATCTTGGATATAGGTTTATGAAAGAATATTGGGGAAAAGGAATTGCTACTGAATCTGGAAAAGCCTGTGTGGATCTTGGATTTAACAAACTTGAATTAAAAAAAATGATTGCAATGGTTCTTCCAGAAAACACAGGTTCAATTCATGTTCTCGAAAAGCTCAATTTCAAATATGAAAAAGAGATTATTGAAGATAATCAATTAGCAAAAGTATATACACTAATTAAAGAAAAAAACACCTAACACTGTATATAACAAATAGGGCGTTCGGTAGTTAAGGAAAGTTCAGAGCTATTTACCAATACCGCCAAATCATTGATTTGGCTTTTAAAATGAATAAGTTAAAAACAAAATACAACACTTTGGCTCAGTGCAAAGTTGAAAATTTATCACTTTCTACTGCCCTACTTGCCATATACTAAACGTTGTGCATAATTAAAAATGAACAAAGAAAATTTAATCCATAAAATAAACTCAAAATCTGAATTAGATATTTATTATGAATATCTACTTGGACAAGAAGTCTGGTATTTTAAAAACAATGGAGATGATTTTAGTTCTGACTATGATTCATTTAAAAAATTCATTTCTAAAAAACTCAATATCCCTTTTAATAACATATCAATTGTCGGCAGTGCTAAAACAAGGTTTAGCTTTTCTCCATCAAAGAATTTGGCAGAATTCCACGATAAATCAGATTTTGATTTAATCATTGTTTCAAGGAAGCTTTTTTATGATATATGGTCTGCATACAAAGAAGTATCCCAAGGTCAATACCTAGAAAAATATGGACAGAAATGTGGAAATATTTTTAGCGGCTTTATAAGCATTAAAGATGATGACAAAACTTATGGGAATGAAACCCTTGAAAATTGGCAAAAAAAAGTGCTTTCGTTTAAAGCTGAACTTCAATTAACATTTAATATACAGCACGACATAAATTACAGGATATATACTGACTGGGAATCAGTTGAAGAATATCATCTAAAAGGAATAACAAAATTAAAAAATATTATCAATGAAATTAATTGAACAAATAGATATTCAGCCCCAAACGGCAAAATGGCTTTATGATTTAAGCCAAAAAGGATTATTAGAAGTTGATAATTCATTCCAAAGAAATTATGTTTGGACTGAAAAAAACCAAATTCAATTAATAGAATCAATATTGATTGGTTATCCTATTCCAGAAATATATCTATGGAATACCGGAACAGATGAAAATACTGGAGACACTAAATATTCTATAATTGATGGACAACAACGATGTGGAGCTGTATTCCAATATATTGCTAACACATATAAATTAAAAGCAGCAAGTTTAGATCCAAACAATCCTAAAAAATCTACTATTCAAGATAGATTATTTAAGGATTTAGAGCCTGATGACAAAAAAGCAATTTGGTCATATGTTTTCTCTGTGAGATTAGTTAGAAGCCAAGTAGAAAGGATTTCTATTGTAAATATGTTTCTTCGACTGAATAGTAATAACATGACATTAAATCCTCAAGAATTGAGAAATGCTGAATTCGAAGGAGAATTTATGCTAATTTCATCAGAACTAGCAGAACTTGACTTTTGGGAAGAAAACAAACTTTTTGGTATTGCTGATAGAAGAAGAATGAGAGATGTCTCATTTGTAAGTACTTTATTAGTTTTTCTAAAAAAAGGAATTGAAGAAGATATAGGGAATTCGAATTTGAATCAGATATACGATTTATACAATGATGATTACCCTAACAGAGAAAGTGATAAAGATAAATTTATAGTTATTTTAAATGTAATCAATTCAATAATTGATGGAAATAACGAGCGAATTAAAATACTAAAAAGACAAGTTCACTTTTACACACTTTTCACCGTTGTTTTTGACTTTTTAAACAGCCAAGAAAGTTTAACTGATAAACAAATTTCGAATTACAGAAATTTCATAGACAACTATGACAATGAGGAACTTTTAGTACAGTATTATCCGGAATTAATATCTGATATTTATAATTACAAGTCATTAGTTAAAGAAGGAACAAGGCAAAAAGCTAATAGATTTGACAGACATCGTCATTTAAAGAAACTAATTAATCAATAACTATGCACAACAACATCTATATTTTATAGGGCAGTTGATAGTAAATTGAAACAAAGCAGCAATTAATAAACACCGCCAAAACTTTGTTTTGGCATTTATCAGCAGAAAAAGTTAAACCCCAAAGCCAAAGTTTTGGCTAATTAGGTAAACGAAAAATTGTACTTTTAAATCGCCCTACAAAAACATAGATTAAGCGTTAGCAGTAATTCTCCCTGTCTCCGAGAGACCGCGCAGCAGCCACGAAGTGAAACTGACTTCCAAGGGCTAACTTTAAGGAAGTTGATTTTCGAGAGAATTACTAAATTGTAAAACATTGACAATTAAACATTTGAAAAAAACGTTGGTCAGAATGAAGAGTTACAAACACATAATCATCCTGCTATTATTGCTTTCTTTAATTTCGAGTTGTGTTTCATCTCGGCAAACAATAAAAACCATACCTGCTCATGTACCGCACTATTTTACAAGTGGTGAATACCTAAATAATTCAACTGATTCAACATTTTATAATTCCTTGTTACAGCAAATTACTCACCGCCCCTTATCTAAGAAGACTATCGACATCTGGTCAAATCTAAAAGTTAATTTAACGAGATTGGATAAAAAAATATTGGTAGAAGCTTATGATGGAGATAGCCTAGTATACACCCGCAATATCAGTGGTAAATGGAAAGATAGTTCGTTCGTCATGTCACGACTGGTTAGACCCATAGGAATACCCTGTATTTGGTTCAACTACTATGCACGAATTACTGTTTTAAGTTTTACAGAAACAGAAGTTGTTGTTACAAAAGGCGAGTGCAGAGCCGGCATGATTTTGATAATGGCAGCAGGAAACACCGAATACACTTGGAGGAAATACGCAAAAATTAAGTAGAAATGCTAACAAATGTATAAGCGGCATTAAAACGACCGAATAGAATGAACCGTTACAGCTACAACCATCCCCCCAACGAAACCCTGCCCCACACAAATTAATTCCCCCATTCACTCCTTAACAACCCTCACAACCATCACAGAATTTCTCCCTGTTAACTGCAATAAATATTGCCCTTGCGCCAAGAGACGTGTGTCGATTTCTAGTGGTGATGTTGGATGATTTTCAGTGAGCACTTCTTTGCCCATCAGATCATACAGCTTTAGACTGAAGGCGTCATCATTAAAAACAACTGTTAAGGACTCACTAAATGGATTTGGGTAGGCTTGAAAATTGAATGGAGCGTGTTCATCCAGTCCAATAAAAGGATTAACAGTTATCATCTGCGTTGTTTGAACGGCATTACAACCATTGAACGAGGTAAGCAATGACACATTTTTTTGTCCTGATGTCGACCAATCGACGTTATGCGGTCCTTGCCCAATTCCCGGCACTGCATTTCCGCTGTCAAAATTCCAATTAAAATTCACACTAGCGTTTGTCTCGTCTGCGGTAATAGTTATTGGCACACCAATCGATGTCGTTGTTGGAACTGCTGTAAATGTCGATAAAGGCAGTGGAACTGGATTACTCCAAAATCCGTAAGGCGTGCTTGATCCACAACTGTTATTTGCAGTGACGTCAATGTAAGCAGGGAAAGATCCAGCCGTAAAATTCGCTACGTTCGTTGTACTTGTTCCCCCAGACCATCCAGGTGGGCTATTTTGAATTGTCCATGTATAACTTGTTGCTGAAGGAACAGTTGCCGCCGTATAGGTCGCTACAGAACCTTCACAATGTGGCATTGACCAGGTAACTTGCGTAGGTGCCGACGGGACAGGGCATTGCACATTCGCCCAATAGGTTCCCCAGCGGTCAATATTAGACACGGGTTGAGCTGCATATTCTTGGATTGTCCAGAAGTCAATATCATTGCTTGGATCAACTACAGTCGCTGAATAATCGCCCCATCTGTTGGTCGATCCTGTGTGTGTTTTGTAATAGGGAGCCTGACCAGCAATGTATTGATAGGAAGATTGCATGGTGTTCAGTGGATCATTGGCAGATCGATAGGAATATTCACCACTCGCATACTGCGAAGAAGAAAAACTACTATAGCCAATCAGTACATTATTGTTGGCGTTAACAGCAATGGAAGGAAAAGCATAATAATTCGTTCCACTAACATCTTCAATTCGACCGCGCTGCGTTATTGATCCCAGCGTGTCAAGTTGCCACCATTGCACGGCTGTATGCGTAGTCCCAGTTGTAGGCAAGAATATGTGATGTGTACACCAAAGACTCCCGTTTCGATAGACCACATTTTGCATTTTTGCATCGTTATTTTGGAATTTCTGCACAGAGCCCAATTGTGGCGCAAAATCTGCTGCTCCAGCACTCCAATTCCACGTACTTGATGTTGAGGGATATGAATAGAGTAAATTAAGCGAAGGAGCACTCGTTGATCCATTAATTTTCGACAAACCAAGATAGCCTAAACCACTGGAGTTTCCATTGTAATTTTGAACGAGAAACATCGTCGAAATTGAATTGTCATAGGTTGCCGCGGGAGCGAAAGTGTTTCCGACATTCGTGCCTGGGTAAATGGATGAATAGTTCCCAACTCCATTGCTGTAAAAGTTGAGTTTGTCCAACACAAAAATCTGTGGTCCTGCCCAAGCATTTACGGAGTTAGAAAACATGTTTGTTGAAACAACAATCCATCGATTATTAATTCCAACAGTAGGGTAGTCAACCCAATTCAAGTTTGAAGCATCTGCATCAATTTTCCATTGCATCCACGTCCCCGTAGGATTTGAAGTGGTCGAAACTGCAACTAAGATTGCCGAGTTCGCAGAGTTCTTGTCAATGCAAACGACAGTAACCCAACGGTTCGAATAAGAATCGTAATGAACGCGGGGGTCAAATATTGTTGAAAAGCTGAAATTCGACCAAAAGCTGCTCAGTGATTGGGTAGAAAGTACAGTGCCCGTTTTATTTTGAATCCTTATTTCAGTATTTAAGGTCGTCATTAGGTAATTGGCACTTGCAGCGCCGTGTGTGTCTGGAGGAATCTGTGCATTGTTGTCTCCCAATGCCTGAAAAGATGCTGATGGAGCTGGAGAGAAATTGGAAGTTGTATCTGGAAGATCCATCGTTCTTTCGTTTTCCAGTACAGTTTTATTTGCAGGAGGAACAGGGAGGCTATTTGGATCAGGCAAAACTGTTGGCTCTTTCTTCGACTCACTGGCAATATTGGTTCGTTCTAGTGTGTCACCAATAACAGTTGCTGGTTGAGAAACAACAACGCGTTGAACGGAAGACTTATTATGCTCATACGAAACGACCTGAGAATGCCCGATGAACGAACCACAAATAAATAGACTACTAACAAAAAACCGAATTTTCATAAAGATTACTTTACCTAAAAATACGCTGATCATGTTTTTATATCAATGATATAAGTCATTGGCGCCGAAAATCCGAACGGAGTAAAATTGTATTTGGCAGCGAACCATCGGAAAAACTCAATGCTCAATAGGTGAAGCAAAAATTGGTTGCAGATAAGAAAAATGGAATAAATAGCGATCCGAACATGGCCTATTCATAGCCGTTCTTCTGAATATTGAACATTGTAACTTTTAGATTGAATCGTTGTCTTACGGAAAAGTGTTTGTTTACCAAAATTCCGAAAAAGATGACATCAGAAAAAAACGCACATCAACTTTATACAATCGAAACCGTTTCATGGAGTCCTATCCATTGTTTGAATAACTAATTGGAGATGACATTTCGCATGTTGGTTCAGCCTTGGCCACTGGCAAAAAAATCAAATCGTAACAAACACAGAATAAATTAATTTTTAATAAAAGATATTATGAAAAGGATAATTGCACTAGTACTATTAATAAGCATTTTTAATTCATGTGAGAATGAAAAAGAAGTGGATCAATACAATTTGCCCAATGAAGAAAACGAAAGTAATTCAGAGCAAATTCAGGTACTTACACTTGGTTCATTTCATTTTAACTTCCCTAATTTGGATATAGAAAAAACAGAGAGTGAAGATCAAATTGATGTACTAGAGCCAAAATATCAGAAAGAAATCGAATCAATAGTTGATAAATTGGAAAAATTCAAACCGACCGTTATTGTTATTGAGAGCAGGCCTGAGTTTCAAGAGAAATATGATTCACTTTATACAGCTTATTTGGATGGAAAGCATGAATTAGCTAGAGGTGAAGAACAACAAATTGGATTTAGATTAGCAAAACGATTGGGGTTAAAACAATTGCATTGTGCGGATGCATGGGGTGCTGACTATGAGGACGTGACGCAATTATTTGAAGGTACTGATTCTATTGCAAAACAAAAGTTCATGGATTTTTTCTACAACCATCCAGACAGTCTTTTAGATCCGTTTAGAAATGAAAATGAGCTATTTAAAACTCAAGGGATTTTAGCTGAGCTAAAACGAATTAACGACAAGGATAACGTAACTAAATCTTTGGGGTATTATCTTATAGGCACGTTTAAATATGAAACGCCAGAAAACGAACAGTTTGGAGCAGATTTCACCTCTGGTTGGTGGTTTAATCGAAATTTGAGAATTCTTAGAAATATCCAGCGCATTAATGCTACACCTGAAGACAGAGTTTTAGTGATTTTTGGTTCTGATCACATGAATTTGTTAAATGTATTTTTTGAAGCTTCTCCAGAATATCAATTAGTAAATGTAAATGATTACCTCGATTAGAGCTTTGGACTGTGAGTAGTATCGATGCGTATAACAATCGCTGAAAGATGAGATCCACAACTAAAGTTCATTAATAAAAGGAAAAGCGATTCATACAGCAGAAATGAACATGCGCCAGCAATAATTTAAGTACATTACGGTAAACACCAACCATGAAAACATTAACTGCACTCTACTTTTTTTCTTTACTCCTTTGTTTTAATGGGCATTCACAGTCTACGGAATGTTTGAAGAATATCAAGACTGGAAAATTCGAATACACGGCGCCCGATGGTATTGTCACGGTTATTCGAACGAAAAAGAAACAAATTGAACTTATTGATAATGGCAACGCTAAGTTGATTAACAAGATCAAGTGGATTAGTGATAATGAGTATATTTTGACTTTTGTAAAAGCAATTAATTCTCCTGGATGCCTTGAGAAAGGAGACACAATGCGAATGACAATAACAGATTGCGATAAATATGTTTATACGGTTTACGCCACTTCCGAAAACTGTGGAAGCGCGCAACTAAAAATATCAATTGTAGAAGGTGCAAATCAATAAGAATCCTTGAAAAAGCGAAGAATGGTTAGGGGCATTGAACTACTCAATCATCAATTAAGAGCTTGAATGGAGATCATCCAAACATTTATTGAAAAGTACGGTGGCGTATACCACGAGGAGCAGGAGAGTTCTGCACATTCTCCAATTGGGAAGTTTACTTCACAAGAGAAAAGGGGCAGGGTGTTGTATAAAGGAAATAAGCTCACCGTTTTTATTAATGAAGTAGGCGGTGCAAATCCCGTTGCTGAATTGTTCAGGATGAAATTGATTCATGAGAATTCATTTGATACTGAGATCTTAATGTTCCCTAGGTCTTATTGGAGTATAAAATTTAGAAGATGGTTCTTAAGTAAACGTAACACGCTTGCGGAAGCGATTCACCAACAGTATAAATTTACCGGATCCAGAGAGTTAATTTCTAAGTTGAAGCAAAACTCAACATTTTTAAAGAAAATTGACGGAGAATATGTCTGTATTAATATTCCTAAAAAAACGCCCAATATCATTATCATTACTCCATCTCATGGATATCGAAGTGTTGAGCATTTGGAAAAATTAGCGGAAACGTTGGTTTTGGTTAAATCAAGTATTTTGGATTCGCCGAATAGCATCTAAAAGTACCTTTTTTATTCATCATTCCTCACTCATAATTCAACCGATATTCCCCAGGCGTTTTGCCCGTCCATCGTTTAAAGGAACGATTGAATGCACTCGCATCGGCATAACTCAGTAAATAGGCGATTTCAGAAATATGCAATTCTGGTTGATTCAAATAGCTGATCGCGAAGTCCAATTTCAATTCATCAATGAGCTCTTTATAAGTGTTTCCTTCATCCTTTAATTTCCGTTGCAATGTTCGTGCGCTTATATTCAGGTGACTCGCTACTTGATCGATTGTCGGAAACTCAGGTTTAATCAATTTGAGCATGGATTGTTTGACCAAGGAAACAAATCCAAGCGTCTTCGTTAAACTAGCCGACTTCTCCGTAGCATGTGAAATTAGAACACTCAGTAAATTGTAATTGGCTGTTATTACTTTCTCTTCCACATGTTCCTTTTTTAGAACAATGGCAATTTCATCTTGGCTAAAATGCACAGGGCATCCAAAGACCCGTTCGTATTCAGCAATGTCTTTATCTTTTGCTTTTGGCCATGTTAAGTGAACAGCAATAGGATTCTGCCTCATTCGAGTTAGCGAACTGAACTCCTTAATTGTAAAAGCAATAACCCCTTCAGTGGTATGTTGAAAAGAGACCGTTGATTGGTTTTTCCACAATTCATTTGGTGTCAGAATCACTTTATACTGCTTATTCGCCTCGATTAAGGTCAATGGCAGTGCGCTGCATCCTAAATTGGCATATTGACAGCAGAGCTCGATTGCTTGTTTAACCGTTTCGCTTGTTTGAGCAAGCTGAACAATAATTCCTGCCGCTGCTAGGTTGAGATTTTCACCAGAATGCAATCCGAAAAAATTGTCTTCAGAAATTTCAACTGTTAACTCTACAACTTTATTGTAGGTCATATCATCAACCACGCAGGTTTCTTCATGGAGTTCATCGGCAGATTTACCCGTGATGGTAAGAATCTGATCCAAATCTCCGCCTTGCTTGGTGGCCTGGTGAGCCATGTTCAATAAAAACCTTCCGTTAAAAGACATTCTCAAATATATAGATAATATGATTGGCGCAAAATGTCTAGCTATTGGCGCTTAATGCAAATTCTTGGGGAGATGATTTCTGGACATTTGTAGTATCAATTTAATGAATCAATAAAAACAAATAATTATGAAAAAGGTACTAGTTACAGCAATCATCGCAATAGCATCAGTAAACGTAAATGCGCAAGCAGAGAAGCACTTCGAACTTGAAATCGATCCAATCGCTTATGTCCTGGGTGGAGCATCTGGTCATGCCGCTTTCACATGGAAGAATGAAAGATTTCAATTGGGTTATGCTCAACTTTCAATGCCTGAAGCATTGCGAAATCATGAGAACTTGTCGGAAAGCTTTAAATCAATTTCATTGAAATGGGATTACTTTTTTGGAAAGCACAATGCAAATCAAGGATTCTTCGTCGGGCCAACATTTGATTATTTGTTCTTAACGTACGAGGATGAGTTCAGTGAAACGTACAAAGAAGACCAGTTGAGTCTTGGAGTTCGGGGAGGGTACAAATTTGATCTTTTCAAGAAAAGCAAAGCATTTAATGGACTTTATGTTACGCCTTGGTTGGGAGTAAGTGCTTTTACCAAATCAAAAGACATCGAAGTTGGAGGAAAAACATATACGCGAAAACCAATCTCCATTTTTCCAACTGTTCACCTTGGATGGTCATTTTAATCAATAACACTGAATTAGTAAGAATTAATAAAAAATCAATTTAGCATGCGAAAATTAGAAACAGTAATCGAAATCAATGCATCAGTAGAAGATGTATGGAATGTCTTAATGGATCACAAAGCCTATCCAAATTGGAATCCGTTTATCAAACAAATTTCGGGGTCAACGCGTCCGGGCGAAAAATTGTCCGCAACCATTCAAAACGAGGGAAAGAAACCTATGGAATTTGCCCCAATTGTTCTGGTAAATGAAACGAATAAAGAGTTCAGGTGGAAAGGGAAGTTGTTCGTTAAGGGACTCTTTGATGGTGAGCATTATTTCATCTTAGAGAAGATAGGGGCTTCAAAAACGCGCTTTACTCATGGAGAGCAGTTTACTGGAATGTTAACGGGAGTGATTCTAAAGATGATAGGGGAGGACACCAAAACTGGATTTGAAGCAATGAATTCATCGCTTAAAACCTTGGTAGAATGGAAAGTCAATTAGTCGCTAGAAACGCATAAACATGAAAAATAACATTAATACCCGCGATAAATTACAATTATTCACGTGGTCTGGATGCGCAGTGTTTTCAGACCGCTCAACAAAAAAAACAACGATTATGGCGACGCATCCAATTAACCTTGCAATAAGATTTCTTCTTGAGTTGTCCACTTTATCAGCTATAGGCATTTGGGGATGGAAACAAAGTGATAGCTGGCCTAAATTTATACTGGCTTTTGGATTGCCCATTGTCCTTATGACAATTTGGGGAACTTTTGCTGTGCCTGATGATCCAAGTAGATCAGGATCGGCGCCAGTGGTTACACCAGGCATCATTCGCTTGACAATTGAGCTGTTCTTTTTCGCAGCTGGAGTTTGGGCTTTGTACGACATGGAATCAACAAACTTAAGCTTGATAATGGCGATTGTTGTTGTAGTTCACTACGCAGTTTCCTACGAGCGCGTTCAATGGTTGTTCCAACATTAACAATTAAAAGAAAAATAAACACACAGCTAATACTTAAAGCATGAAAAGCATATACACCATTTTATTAACGCGCGTAGCACATACTTCAACTTTCGCACAAGTAGAGAAAGCAACGGATCAAGCTGCATTCAAAGGTATGAACAATGCTATACTGATTTCTTCTAGTTAATTATTCATTATTTTAACACAAAAAATTAGGTTGAGTATAGCATCATTTTGCTTCTCGACCTGCACCGATAGGTATGGAAGAAAATAAATATGCAGAGTTAGTGGATAGGTTAAAGGCAGCCATCACTGATGGTTTGGTATTCGTTGGGTTAATGTTTTTGGTAACGAATATTTTTTCAACGATGGAAAATGTTCCCACATCAGCCAGAATAATTGCCTTTATTGGAATATTTGGACTCTATGAGCCATTGTTTGTGAGCTTATTCGGTGGCACAATAGGACATTATGTGAATGGACTGAGAGTGAAAAGAGATAATAATTTGAAAAAGAACATCGCCTTTCCAATGGCCATTGTTCGATACTTCATAAAGATGATTCTCGGAATAATTTCGTTGTTTACCGTTTCTTCCAATGATGAAAGCAAAGCAATTCACGATACAGTTGTACATTCTGTGGTTATCAAAGTTAAATAGACTACGTTGAACATGGAAAATACAATTTTTTCAATGTATGATTGTGTTATTCAGTTGGTGTCCAGTAGATTTCGACTATCGTGTTTGACTTCAAATCAAAAATCATTCTTACTTTTAAAAGGCAAAGCACGGTTGAAGTTTATATAAATTCTTTGCTACTGAATATTCTATACAATGAAAATAAGTTACACACTATTACTGTTCGCTGTTGGTCTCACCATCCAGTCGAATGGACAAGGAAATCCTAATCCAGATGGATCTGTAGATGTGTTAATACAAAGTGAAATGAGCACTGAGCGCTTTCCTGGCGTTTCGACCATCATTGTTAAAAACGGAGAAGTGGTATGGGTTGAGTCGTATGGCTTTGCTGATGTCGAAAATGCTATTGCGGTTGAGGATACAACTGTTTTCCTTCTTGCATCAATGTCGAAAGTTTTTACAGGAACTGCAAGCATGCAATTGTACGAAGCCGGAACTACGGATTTGGATCAAGATGTCAGCAACTATTTGACATGGCCAGTTGGCATCCCTGGATTCCAAAATGATTCGATTACAATCCGTCAGTTAATGACCCACACATCTTCCATAGAAGACAATGGTCTAGCCATGGATGGATATTACGATTATCCAGATCCAACGATTTCTTTGCAGGAATGTATGCAACGCTATTTTTCAATGAGTGGAGCTGACTACGATCCAGCTGCCAATTTTTATAATAGCGCACCTGGATCAGTTTACAATTATTCCAATATGGGAACAGCACTCAATGGTTATATAACCGAGGCAGTTAGTGGAATGCCTTTTGACGATTTTTGTGATGCGAACATTTTTAATCCCTTGTGTATGGAAAAAACCGCTTGGCACTTCGCTGATTTTGATTCTGCCCATGTCGCTAGACCTTATCAGTATGTGGGAGGCAATTATGTTCCTTATGCACATTATGGCTTTGCAGATTATCCAGATGGACAGTTAAGGAGCAACGTTCACGACCTTGGAAATTTCATGATTGCCTATTTGAATGGAGGGACTTTGGGGACAAACACATTACTTAATAGCTCTTCAATTTCTGAAATGTGGTCAGCACAAGTTCCAACTTTAGATCCTACACAAGGATTAAATTGGTATCAAGAGGAGCTTTTTTACAGTGGTGGCAGTGAAATGCTTTGGGGACACAATGGCGGAGAAAACGGTGTTTCGACCGATATGTATTTGGATCCAATTAACAACATTGGTATTTGCGTTCTTACAAACGGTGAGGGGGATGCACTTTATATTTGCGATGAATTATACGATTACGCACGATCATTAAATCCTACTTCAAGCATACTGCCCGACTGTGGCGAGTTGGGGATAGGTGAACTCAATCATGGTGATAAGAAAGTGATTCGAATAATTGATTTGATCGGCAGAGAGACGACAGACAAACAAAACGCTGTCTTAATCTACATATATAGTGATGGTTCCACAGAAAAAGTGTTCAAAGTTGAGTGATAGGTCGATGCATTTTGAAAGATCTGCAATGCATTGACTGAAGAATCATTCTTAACTTTGATGAAAACATAACTTGAGCCACTTTCTGTATCAAGTTCAAAAGTTCAGACCATGTTACTATCGCGATTTGCCTACCGTCAACTCCTTAATTATTAAATGGACTATTTGATCATCTTCATTCTTCTCGCACTTGTAGCCGAGATTCTTGGCACAGTTGGAGGATTTGGATCGTCTGTTTTTTTTATTCCGATTGCAGCCCTATTTCTTGACTTTCACTCCGTACTTGGTATTACAGCATTATTCCATGTTTCCAGTAATTTGACAAAAATTGCAATGTTCAGGAAAGGGTTCGATAAGAACTTGATCATCTATCTTGGAATTCCCGCAGTCATCTTTGTGCTCATAGGTGCTTATTTTAGCAAATTTATTGTTTCTGAAGGTTTAGAAGTCGGTCTAGCCATCTTTTTAGTGCTCACAAGTTTAACCTTCCTATTCGTAAAGAATATATCAGTGACTCCGTCAAAACGAAACTCAATCATTGGCGGTGTCTTGTCTGGAGGAATTGCAGGGTTAATTGGCACAGGCGGTGCGATAAGAGGTTTAACATTAACTTCTTTTAAACTTAAACCTGCAATTTTTATAGCTACGTCCGCAATCATTGATTTGGGCGTTGATTCAGGAAGAGGGGTTGTTTATTGGATGAATGGTTATGTCCATCCGCATGATTTATACTTAATTCCTTTATTGGTTTTGGCAAGTATAGTAGGAACATACATCGGAAAGAAACTGTTGAACAAAATATCCGAATCAAAGTTCAGAACGATTGTTCTTATCCTGATTCTAATTACTGGAATTGGCACACTTGTTAAGGTTATTGCACCATTTTAGAGACTTAATAAAGAATATTCCATTTTATTCTCACGATCAGTTTCTCTTTGCTTTGTTTCGACGAGATTTATAGATTTTACGAGTTAAAGCAGCTATGACACTGGTGTTTAAGTATGCGGGATAATTGATTTTCGAATCTCAAAAACTGCATTTCCTACAACTATTATTAATTAAATCTTCGCTAAGAATTTTTAAACTGGTTGATAGTCAGATTTAAACCCTACATTTACAACATATATAACATATTAATTATGAGTAACGGAACGGTAAAATTTTTCAATAATTCTAAGGGATTTGGATTCATCACTCCAGAAGAGGATGGCAAAGATGTATTTGTACATGTAAATGGACTAGTTGATGAAATCAATGAAGGGGACAAAGTAAGCTACGATGTAGAAGAAAGCCCTAAGGGATTGAACGCGATAAATGTCAAAGTAGTTTAATAAATTACTTTCATCATATTTTTGCAAAAGCCTGTCATTTATGATAGGCTTTTTTTATGGCTGTATTTTTGAACGAGATAACGATAAAAAAGCCCCGTGAACTTCACGGGGCTTTTTGTCTATTTTCCTAACTTGTCGGCCTCGGCCCTGGCTTTCGCCATTATATTGTCTGCCTGTTTCTTGGCTTCGGCTTCTACTTTCTTGGCTTGATTGTCTGCCGTCTTATTCAACTGCTCCGCGCTTTTCTGAGCTGCCATTTTCTTTATTGGGTTCGACCCAGCGGCTTTGATCAAATCATCACCCTGTTTTTTCGCTTCAGCCCGTAGCTTGTCGCCTTGTTTCTTTCCTTCGGCAATCACTTTGTCAGCTTGCTTTTGTGCATCGGCCAGGATTTTCTGTTTTTGTTTCTCCAGCTCTTCCTTACCATCGTCAATTACATCATGGATTACTTCCGTAATTGTATCCTTAATTGTTTCGGTGATGTTGTCAATAAGGTTCCCTTCAACGCCCATCGCATTCATGATGGCTTCTTTCATATCCGTTGTAATTTTTGGGTTTTTCACATCTCCGATCATCTTGACGTTTACAGGAATAATGTCTGGAAGTTTACCTATTTCAACAAATGGGATTGCTGCGTTCGCCTGTCCTAACAAACCTTCAACTTGCTTTATGACAGAAGCAGGAAGCTGATTTTTTGGAACATTCATTTTTAGCTTGTAATCCATTTGCTGATCCAATGTTGTGTATCCAGAAACATCTGTGTCTATTTTTCCAAGGTTTACTTTAAACGGTGTCACCGATACTTTGCCATCTTTCACAGTGAAGCGTGTCTTGAATGCTTTCAATGTTTGGTTGGAAATATTCTTCAACTTCGTCGCAGACTCCAACTTATCCAGAAGCTTAAATCCTTTAATGGAAAGACTGTTGGAACTTAAATCTCCTACACTTGAAAGCGAAGACATGATTGGCTCAAAAGAAGGAGTCAAATCAGTTGTCATATTGAAGTTCGATGAAATTTTACCATACGCATACTTCGTGATCGGAGCGAGCTTCTCAACAGTTAAGAAGTGTCTCGACAATGAATTGATGTCAACATCCTTGAGGGTGTAACCGAAGTCCATTTTTGGTTTGCTGTGGTCTTGTGTATTATAGCTTCCTGTCAGACCAATTGAACCGCCCATCGCATTCATAGAAAGGTTGTTCAAGGTTGCAATTTCATCCTTCAATCGAACATTTCCTTTTACGTTCTTCACATCAATGCCATTGTAACGTGTTTTTTGAATGTTCGTGTTTAATTCAAAATCAATATTGTCTGGAACGAGGAGTGGTTCGTCAGCGCCTGCTTCATTTGCTGCAGTTTCTCCACTTGCTTCGGTACCTTCTTCTGATGCAGGCATTAAACCTTCTAAATCGAGGTAATTACTGTTAAAGGTAAAATCCCCTTTCAGATCTTGATCACGTAACATATAGCCCAAATAGTTGTCCACTTTACCATTCATGGCGAAGTCAGATTTACCCATTTTGGCATTGAGCTCATTGAGCGTCAAGTTTTGCGGAGAGAAAGTAAACATGACTTTCTTAATATCTATATCATCTGGAATATCAGCTGATTTGTAAACAACATCCGACAAGATCAATTCGCCTTCAGCTTTGAACTTTTCGAAATCACCGTTTTCAAGATCACTTGTTTTTCCTTTAAGCTCTACATCTGCATCTAGAAGACCGTTGTACGACTCTCCCTCTGTCATTGGAACAAAGTCTTTCAATGTTGCCAAGTCCACATGCGCCAAAATCTTTGATTGAATAAAAGGATCCGACATCAGACGTTTCAAACTCAGGTTCGCATCAATCGTATTCTTAGAGAAATTGGCGTGGAATTTAGGTACATCAACCGTCATTAAATCTAAATCTTCACCGCCTTTAAACTTTGAACCTGCATCTACCTGAATGTTGTGAATTTTACCAGGAAGAGAAGGATAATTGATAGATCCGTTGTTCACTTTCATGTTTAGGTCCCAACCTGGAAGGCTTTTTTCGTCCATTTTTCCTTTCACTTCGCCATTCAGTGCCAAAGTTCCAGATGAAACCATATTCTCATAGCCTGACTGGTAGAATGTAGGAATCAAACTCAAGAATTCCTTAAACGTCGCTTTTGAAGCATCAAGTTTAAGTTCCATGTCGTCATGGTCTTCCAACATTTCGTAGAATCCGTCTACAGAAAGTGTTATTTCATTGAGTTTAATTTCATTTTCCTTAAGTGTAAATTTCGATGAGTTTTCCTTGAATTCCATCAACAAGTTCACATTCGCATCTGTTTTCACCTCGGTGAGGTAGGAAACACCTCCCATGTCAAAGGTTAGGTGATCCATCGTTGTAGTTGTTGCAAAGTCAATCACATCGGCTGTCAAATCTCCTGTTCCTGTGTGGTTCAAATTGGAAATATCCGCGCTCATATTCGATGAACGGTCGTCGTATTTGATCTGTGCATTATTTATGCTGTATTCTCTCAGCGACAATTTAAAACTAGAAGGTTCTTCAAGTTCTTCCTCCGTCATTAGTGAATCTGGTTTCACAATGTCATAATTCGCCAAACCGTCTTCCAAAACGCGTACATCAAACACGGGGTTTGTTATGTGTATTTCATCTATTTCAATTTGATCTCCAGCAACCACACTCCAAAATCCGACGTGCGCTGTAATATTTTCAATATCCATCAGTTTCACACCTTTGAATTCATTCAAACCCGTCAATTTTGAATCCATCAATTCGATGGTCATGTTCGGGAACGTACTAATGAAGGTTAAATCAAAGTCGTCGATAGATAATTCAGCCGTTAATGATTTATTCACTTCATCAATGATCATCTGCTTAATTTGATCCTTGAAAAGGATTGGAATAAGAATAAGTAAGATGATAAGTACAAGAAAAGTGATCCCTGTCCACTTTAAAAATTTTTTGAAAAATTTCTTCATTTGATATGACGCTTAGCGGTGTTTAATTTATTACGAATCTAATATACAAATCTCAGGCGGAATCTTAATTTTTGTTAAGCCTTTGTATAAAAAAATATATGTCTTGCACTACAAGGATTGTTCCGTTTGTTGCATTCAATTCAAGCCAATGTGATGGTCTAAATGAGAGGAGTCTTGCTTCGCTTGTGACACTTTCATGACCCACGAAGTGAATATCTAATTATCTTTGTGCAATCTTATTTTTGAAACATGGAAAAAATCGCACGAATCTTCTTTTCAATGCGCATGATGGCAGTTGGGCTAACTGTCTTTTTTCTCGCTATTGGATGGGCGACACTTTTAGAGTCGCAGTACGATATTCAAACGGCGAAAATTATGATCTATAATGCGCTCTGGTTTGAATTATTGCTGGCGTATTTGTGCATAAATCTCATCGCGAATATTTTCAACTATCGGATGTATCGACGTGAAAAAATAGCCATGTTCATGTTTCACCTAGCGTTCATTGTGATGATCATTGGAGCTGGAGCTACACGATTCATGGGATTTGAAGGAATGTTGATGGTGCGGGAAAATCAGGAAGTAAATTACATGTATTCAGCCGATCCTTATTTCTGGTTTACTGCCAGTGAAGGTGAGGTGAATTCTTCCCCGTACAGCAGAAAAGTGTACATGTCGGAGCAAACGAGCAACTACTTTCAAGTTGAGTTGGAGAACTTTCCAAATAGGAAGAGTCCGATAGTTATAGAGTATGCTGACTTCCGTAAGAATCTAGTCGACTCATTGGTCATAAATGATTCAATTCAGGGCACTGTTCTTGATATTGTTACGGACGGAATGAGTTCAAATTACATTTCGGAAGGAGAGTTTCTGATGGTTGGAGATGTAGCTATATCTTTCAATAAGGGAGATGCAGTTGCGGGAATTGAATTGTTCAAACAAGGCCGAAAGATTCTCGTAAACACGAAGGTTCCTTTACGCTACTTGCCAATGAGTGAGATGCAGAAGGCGCGACAATCAGGGATGGAAGTGAATGATTCTCTGTACAAAGTGATTCCGATGGATACGCTCGTTCCCTTTGAAACGACTACGTTATATCAGATAGAAGGTGGGCAGTTTGTTTTTAAGCAAGTCATTCAGAATGCGAAAGAAATGAAACTACCGTCTGGAAGAAAGGATGTTGGCAAAGATTGTTTGACATTGAAGATTACAGATGGTGAAAAAACGAAATTTGTTGACCTGATTGGTGGATTCGGGCAATTGGCTGACAACCAGGTGTTCGCGTTCAACGGAGTTAGCTATCAGATGCAATATGGTTCAATGCCGATAGAAATTCCTTTCTATATCCGCTGTAGAGATTTTCAATTAGATAAATACCCAGGTTCAGACTCACCTTCATCATTTGCAAGTGAAATAACGGTGGTCGATAAAGAAATGGACTTCACAGAAGACAGAAGAATCTTCATGAACAACGTGACGGATTACAGGGGGTATCGCTTTTTTCAGTCGGGGTATGATCCTGATGAAGGAGGTACGCGTTTGAGTGTAAGTCATGATTGGTGGGGAACGAATATCTCTTATTTTGGGTATTTAATGATGGGGATAGGTATGTTTTTATCCTTGATTGCACCAGATAGCAGATTTAGAGTGTTAGACAGAAAGCTTAGTAAATCGAGTAAGAAGCGAGAAGGTATTCTAGATGAGCCAGACAATAAGTTGGAGAAATTTGTTTCCATTTTTGTCGGAGTCTTGTTGATGTCTTCGTCCGTTTTTGGACAGGAGCATGCGCATGAACATACGGAGGGAGATGGACACAATCACACAAATGAAGTAAGTGCAGAAGCTGTTGAGCCTCCATTCAGAATTATGTCTGAAGCGCATTCGGAAGAACTAGCCTCTTTGTTGGTTCAAAATTTCCAAGGAAGAATTGTTCCGATGCATACCTTGTGCGATCAGATTTTGCGTAAAGTTTCCCACAATAATGTATATGGAGAGTACAATGCTGTTCAAACGATAATGAGCATGCACATGTATCAAGGACATTGGGCAAGAGAGAATGTGATTTATGTTTCTTCAAAATCCAATTTACGTGAGAAGTTGGGAATGGAGGGAGGTCTGATTTCCTATATAGACCTTACAAATGAAGAAACGCAAGAGTTTATTTTAAAGGATGAACACGCGAAGGCGCATCAAAAAATTGAGTCGAAAAGAAATGAGTTCGATAAACGATTATTGAAGCTTGGAGAGCGTTATCAGGTAATGAGCATGATTTTCCGTTGGGACTATATGCAATTGATTCCTATGGAGACGCATGAAAATAATAAGTGGTTCGTTCCTTTCGATCGTGAATTGGTTGAGGGAGACTCTATCGCTTACGGTTATGGAATGCGTTACTTCACGGCTCTGAATGAAGCTCCTGTTGAGGAAAAGTATGGCATGGCGAATGATTACCTCTCAGACCTTAAGAAGTTTCAGCGCGATGCTGCAAAGAATATTGTAGTACCAAGCGAATCAAAAGTAGCGATGGAAATTAGCTACAATGAGATGAACATCTTTAAGAACTCTTACATGTCGTATACGCTTCTAGGACTAGGCTTGTTGGTTTTTGCGTTCATTATGATCTTCAAACCTTCCAACAAGTTTAGAGAACCTGTTTCCAAAATTGGGAAGTCTCTTAGGATGTTATTATTCATTCGCTGGCAGATTAGTTCAATTATTCATATGATTCTGTACTATATAGCTAAGTATTTAAAACCTGTACTTGTTGTGCTCGTCGCATTAACCTTCGTATACCATGGTTACGGTTTGTATATGCGTTGGTCTATTTCTGGACATGCTCCATGGAGTAATGCGTACGAGGCAGTTGTGTTTATTGCATGGGTGACTATTGCTGGCGGTTTAGCATTCACACGAAGAAACGCTACAATTCTTGCGGGTGCAGCAATCTTGGCTGCTCTAATGATCTTTGTCACGGAAATGAACCTGTTAGATCCTGAAATCACACAACTCCAACCTGTACTGAAATCTTATTGGTTAATGATTCACGTTGCTGTAATTACAGGAAGTTATGCTCCGTTGGGAATCGCATGTATCCTTGGTTTGTTTAATCTCTTTCTGTACATATTTAGAAATAAGCGAAATGGGAAGATTGTGACCATGAACATCAATGAGATCACTTACGTATCAGAAATGGTTATGACAATAGGTGTCTTCATGCTCACTATAGGAACTTTCCTTGGGGGAATTTGGGCGAATGAGTCCTGGGGTCGTTATTGGGGTTGGGATCCGAAAGAAACATGGGCGCTTGTTGCAATTTTGGCGTATGCAGTCATTTTACACTTCCGTTACATTCCTGCACTTAAGGATAAATTTACATTCAACGTTGCTGGATTCTGGGGGTACGCGACCATCTTATTCACATTCTTTGGGGTTAACTTCTACTTAGTTGGACTGCATTCTTATGCGCAGGGCGAAGGTCTTGGGAAAATTCCAGAATGGATTGGTTGGGCAATTCTAGCGTTCTACATCTTTACAGAAATTGCAGCAGTTCGCAGAAAAATGTATGAAACGGAATCAGGTATTGTGCCTGTCAAATTCTTTATTAAGAAAACATTTATTCTATCCGGTGTATTTTTATTACTTGCCATTTTAGCTGCGCCATTTGGTGTTCTTGAAACAAAGGAAATGTTTGGATACGTAGGGATGTTTGTGCTATACATAGTGATAACGAATGGCGTTCTCTTTGGATACTCTTATCTTAGTACGAAAATGATTAACTCATAAAGTGAAGGATCAACTCGACATATTGGCTTTTGGAGCTCATCCCGACGATGTTGAAATTTCAGCTTCGGGAACGTTGATGAAACACATTGCGGCAGGTAAAAAGGTAGGCATTGTAGATTTGACACAAGGGGAGATGGGATCTAGAGGAACCATTGAAACGCGTTATTCCGAGGCTGCAGAAGCGGCGACAATAATGGGGATTCACGAGCGCGTAAACCTCAAGATGGCCGATGGTCTTTTTGAAATCAATGAGGCGAACAAACGTTTGATTGTCGAGCAAATTCGTCGTTTTCGTCCTCAAGTAGTTCTGGCAAACGCCGTGAGAGATCGACACCCTGACCACGGACGAGGAAGCCAACTAGTATCAGAGGCTTGTTTTCTTGCAGGACTGGTGAAGTTTAAAACAACCTATGATGGGGTTGAACAGGAGGCTTATCGACCTAAAGCGGTTTATCATTACATTCAAGACGAATACATCCATCCTGATTTTGTTGTCGATGTTTCTGAGTTTCACGATCGAAAAATAGCTTCAATTCAGGCTTACAAGACGCAGTTTTACAATCCAGAATCATTAGAGCCAGAAACACCAATTTCGGGAGAACATTTCTTGAAGTTTATCTCTGCGCGAATGATCGATTTTGGAAGGAGGATAGGAACTGACTATGCAGAAGGGTTTACGGTAGAGCGTATTCCTGGTGTTGTGGATCTTACGGAATTGATCTAATAGCTTCTTCGCAGAAGTAGATCTTTTATTAGGTTAGATTCAGAATTTCGATTGTTTTATTGTTGAATTTCACGGTGTCCCCCTTCTTAGCACCCATTAGTACTTTACCCATTGGAGTGATAGGCGAGATGCAGAAAAATTCAGAACCTGCATTACCAATACTTCCTATTCCCACAGAAAGAAAAAAAGTGCCGCTTGACGTTTTAACAAGACTGCCGAACTGAACAGTTTCATGTTTTTCAGAGGGATCGATTTGAGCAAGTGCGTTCCGAAGGTTTAAGGAAGCATTCAACTGTTGCGAAAGCTTTTCCTGTTCCAGTTGTGCCATTGCTCTTCCTGTCTCGTGCTTGTCACCTGCAGAACTCTTTGTGTTGGAAGTAAGTGCAGCATTGAGGTCATCAAAAGCATGCTGAATTGTCGTTATCCGTTTATGGACTTCTGCTTGAACGATATCAAAAGTATCTTGTTTATCCAACATGTTTTTCAATTAAGCTTGTCCATTGACTAAGAATGGAACTGTCGCTGTAATGCTCGCCGTGGTTAGCTATAAGTTGATTATTGAAACGGTCACGTCCATTTTTAATGAAATCAAGCATCGTCGAAGCCAGCATTTTTTTATCACCGATGTCAACAAGGATTCCTAATTCTTTAGACATGTTATGTGCAATTCCCACAGGTGTAGTTATTGCTGGTGTTCCCGTCATCCACGCTTCCGCAAGTACAATCGAAAAAGACTCGTAATCGGAAAATAATAAGAAGGCATCCGCTTCATGATAGTACGGGGGTAATTCCGACCATTGTAAAGGGCCGAGAAATTTAATTTGATCATCCAATCCGAACTGAGTAACGAGATGTTTCCATTGCATGACATCTTCGTCACAGATTATCGTCAGTTGAAAATCCGAAGTCTGTTCTTTCAAGCTTTTACAGGCGCAAAGAATACCTTCAGGGTTCTTGGTCCTTTCGTCCATTGTAGACACGTGCAAAAACTTAACGACTCCACTTTTCTTTTTGGGAGCATACTTGAATAGCCTTGTGTCGACATGGTTCCCAATTATTGAAATAGAATGGCGCTGAAAGTCAGGGTGCATATCGTGTCTCAAAAATTCAGAAACAGCAACAATCTGATCAACATTCTTTCTCGTTTTTCGCAAAATGAGCTTGTGTACCAGTGATCTGTCTTTACGAATCTCTGGACGATAAGAAGAGGCGTGTTCAACAAGAATTAAAGGGCAGTTGAAGTGCTTTTTCGCCTGAACAAACTGAAGACCTTTTGGAATTACAACGTGACCAATAACAAGATCGACATTGCTTACTTTACTCAAGCCTGCATCAATTGCTTTGTCTAGAAATTTACGTCGTTCAATCAGTCCTTTTCCACGAGGATGGACAACACGAATTTCGTTAAACCCATCTTGTTTCGTAAGTTCAATTGTCTGTTCTGACTTCGTTTCTGAGTATTCTGTATTAACAACCGTTACGACGTAATTACGTGAAAGGAGGGAGGCGTGTCGCTGCACAAAGTTCCCTAGAAACGGATGTTTTTTGTTCGGATACCAAGAACTAATAATAAGAATATGAACCTTACTTTTCGACATTCAGCGACAAAATACAAATTTATGCCAAGGTCTTTTCAAAAACCGCTTTGACTTGTTCTAATGCGTAATCAATTTCTTCTTTTGTTGTATAGCGAGAAAATGAGAAACGCGCGTTTGGACGGGTCATATCTGCATTAATTGCTTCTAATACATGAGAGCCTTTACTTGAGCCTGAAGAACAAGCACTTCCTCCCGAAACGGCAACTCCTTTCAAGTCTAATGTAAACAAAAGCATACTTGACTTATCAGTTGCAGGGAAGCAAACATTAAGTACGGTGTACAAAGATTTTTTTGGATCAGTTTCTCCATGAAAATAGATGTCATCGAAATAAGCCTTCAATTCATCAATCATATACGACTTCAGTTCTTGAACATGCTGTTGATGACCAACCACATCTTCATAAGCCAAATCCATTGCTTTCGCCATTCCAACTATACCGTATACGTTCTCCGTTCCGCCTCGAAATCCTCTTTCTTGTGCGCCACCGTGAATGAGTGATCCAATTTTTGTTTTTTTATTGACATAGATAAATCCAATACCTTTTGGTCCGTGAAATTTATGAGCAGCACCCGTTAGAAAATCAAGATCCCGTTCTTGAAGGTCAATTGCATAATGTGCCATCGTCTGAACAGTATCGGAGTGAAAATATGCTCCGTATTTACGGCAGAGGTCGCTAACCTTTTGCATCGGCAAGAGTGTCGCTATTTCATTGTTGGCATGCATTAAAGAAACAAGGGTCTTTTTATCGATTTTCAACAATTCTTCAAGATGAGACAGGTCTACATGTCCTTTTTCGTCAATGTTAACATAGGAAACACTAACCTTCCCTTCCTTCTTAATTGATTCAGCTGTATGTCCAACGGCGTGATGCTCAATGCGTGACGTTATGATGTGCGTAACACCTAATACGTTTACAGATGAACGTAAAGCCATATTATCAGCTTCGGTTCCACCAGAAGTGAAAATAATTTCTGAAGGTTGGCAATTCAAGTGTTTGGCGATAGATCTTCTAGATGTTTCAATAAGCGCCTTTGACTTTCTTCCAAAAGAATGCGTTGACGAAGGATTCCCAAATCCGTCTTTTAAAACAGGCAACATTGCCTCTATAACCTCAGGGGCGATAGGAGTTGTCGCAGCATTGTCAAGATAAACTACCATTGTTCAAATCGTTAAAAATCCTGACAAAGATAGTGAATTTATTAGGGTAAATCCTTTCCAATGATGTGACGCATTGTAGTTTCTCCTTTGGGAGATTTCTTTAGGTTTTCAAGAAAGAATAGACTTTTCTCCAAGCGTTTGTCTGAAGACTTATATTGAATTACTCGATAGATAATTGCACGTTGTAACCCCATTCTCAAGGCATGAAATAGGGCATTGGCTTGATCGTCTTGACGAAGGAGTTCTTCAAATTCTTCAGGAACGTCAAACCCGTATTTTGATTTGTCTAACTCTAAAGTTATTTGAACAGTATCGCCCAAATGCGCTCCAAGACTTTTCATCCTTTCTTTAGAAAGAGTAATGTATGCAGTGTTGTTTCCAAGCGAAACAGTTCCTCCTCTCCATGTGATTTCGTTGTTGATGGTGATGATGAAACGTTGGTTATAAATGGACTTTGCTTCTTCTCCAGCGAACTCTTTCAATATTTTGTTGCTAACCGTTACATGGTGCAATTTGAGTTTTGGCAAATAGTCAATTTTCGAATCAAAGGTTTTTTGCATATACCAAAGTAGCAAAAAAAAAGCCCCGCCGAAGCGAGGCTTAAAACATGAAAACTTACTTACTCTTCATTCTGAGCTTCTTTCTCAAAACCTATTTCAACGGCTTTCTCCATAATACTTGTGTTTACAGAAGTTCCAAAGTCATCCACTTCTTCACCTGCTGCGGCTTTCTTTTTTCGTTCTTCATCGATGAATGCCTGACGACTTTTCGCTAATTCAGCAATTTTGGCTTGAAAGCGGTCACGCTCAGCGCTATTTTCTTCCAGCATTTTTTCTTTTTCTTCTGTTGTTTTGCCGCGAAATTCTTCAGGAAGATCTTTGTCGTCCATTTTTGTTAAGTCTACTTCACCTTCTTCAACGGCATCATTCAAATCCCAAGAAGAGTTCATGTACACGCCTTTCTTCGATTTTGAAATAGAACGTTCAGTCTTAACCGCAACTGATTCCATTTCTGCATTGCTGTCTTGAAATGTTTGCGTCGATTTACGTGCCATTCCAGCACTTCCATAGCCATAGTATGTTTGATTCAATGAGTCATTATATGTATTGATTTCTTCGTCATAAGGTGTGTCGATATGTGCAATTTTGCGGTCTGAATCTATATTAAAGTAATCTCCTTTACTGCATGACGCGCCATCTTGCCAAAACTCTCTTACACCTTGATCGTAGTTTCCACAATAAATTGTATTGATGAATATTCCACGGTCTGCTGCGCGTTTGCATTCAATTTTGTAGTCAACAGGGCCTTGAGCAAAACTCTCGTTTCCAGCAATGTAGATCATTTTTAAGTCCGTTGGATTTACAGACCAATTAAGGTCCGCTAGTGATCTACCGACTACCGCACCGCAATATTCACTTCCGCCATTGGTGCTCAGTCCAAACAATTTCTCAGAAATCACGTCCAAATCACTTGTGAGCGCTAATAATTGTTCAATGTAGTTCCCTGATTTACTCAATCCATCATTGCCGTATTGATAAAGTGCAATTTCAATGGCTGGTGTCTGCCCGTTGTATTGAAGTGAACTGACTTCGTTAACGATGTTCCAGATTCTTGATTTAGCCTGATCAATCAAACCGTCCATGCTGTTGGAAGTATCGAATAAGATGGCAACTTGAACTTTTCGTGGACTGTCTGGCGGTGGAACACGCTGTGAAAACGCGAAGATTGATCCAAAAATAATTGAGGCGAATGTTAAAAGAATGTTTTTCATGTCACTGTTTTTTTTATCAAGCTTTCTGATTTAGCGTGATGTTGTTTCACCTCGGTACAGGAACATTTAAGAAAGGTTCAAAAAGAAATTAATTTTTGTTCCAAGGGAGGTTGCTGAATCAATGATTGCGAAGAATAGATTGCACAATTGCTTGAATTTCATCAGCCTTGTTCACAATCATGAAATGCCCGCCTTGATCGACTAAATAATCAATTTTGCCTTTGGCTGGAAGCATTCGATCCTTTGAACCGTGGATTTTTATTCCTTGTTTAACTGTGTTATTCCAATGGAGCATAGCGTTCATTGCCCATCGTAAAAAATCTGGATCTGTGTCTTTCAATATTTGACTTAGGAGTTGTTTGTCCTCCTGTGTTTTAACACCAAAAAGATAATACGTGATGAAGTTTGCCGATTTTAGAAGAAATGTCGGCGTGATTTTATGCAATGGAATTAGTTTGCCAAAGCGAAATTGAAGCGGCATCTCACTGCTATTTGAAACAGTGGAAACCAAAAATAAATTTCGAGGTTGTTTAATTTTTGCAAATTCTGCGGCGATCATTCCACCAAAGGAAACGCCTAGGAGGTTGTAATCATCTGGAAGTTTCGTGGCTTTAAATAGTCTCGATGCATAGTCTTTCAATGATTCTCCTTTCACAGGCGGAATCCATGGAAGGTGAATGAGTTCAATACCTTGGGGTTTGAAGTTTCGAAAGGCGCGCTCGTCGACTCCGAGTCCGCTTAAGCAATAGATTTTATCGTCGTTGTTAATGTTCAGAATCTTTAATTTATGGAGTATAGCGATAGATATTGATTTGTTTTTCGTTTTCTATCCATGATTTGAAAAATACGAAATTGAGCTTTTCTAAAAGTTTTGCAGAAACCTCGTGCTCTTCGCTGAAAATGCCATGAATAGCTTTTAGATGCTTGTCTTCAATTCCATAATCTCGAAGGCGTGACATTAATTCAAATGCATAGCCTTGATTCCAATATTCGCGTTTAAGGTGACAACCTATATGAATCATATCTGTGTCAGCAAATTGATTTAGATTAACAGTCCCAATAAACGCATTATCGGTTGTGTGCCGAACAGTCCAAAAGCCAATCTCATTCTTATTGTATTCGATCTTCTTGTTCAAAAAATCGATGTAATAGTCCTCATTTTTATCAAGTAGGGGAGGAATGAATTTATTGGAATCGGGTTCGTGATACATTTCCATAATTTCGGGAATGTCACTTTTTGCGAGTGGGGTGATGGTTGTACGTGTCGTTTCTAAAATCATTCCAGTAGCAAATTTCGCAAAATATCCCTAGGAGTTATAACTTCTGGACTATCTAAGTTTAATACACAATATTCGACAGCGTTCTTTCTGAAGTTCTAAAAAAAAAGTGTGGATAAGCTACGAAATCTGTTATTCGCAGTCATCTGCGCTATGGCAACAACTCATTTCTAGGTTTTGCTCGTTTGAATTTCCAGCTTGTGCATTTTCAATCAGGTTTACTCTAGGACTTAAGAATGGAATGTCCAAGTTCATTCCGCGAAGAACAATCAATAAACCAACGAGCGTAAGAAGATAAGGAACAGCTCTATTCATTTTTTGTCGAGCAGAACCACTTATTTTATTGGCAACAAAAGTAACCGCGATCATTGCAGGAAGGGTGCCAACTCCAAATGCGACCATGGCAAGTCCACTGTAGAGGAAATCACCTGTTAATATTGCGTTAAGGAGTGCAGCGAAGACCATTCCACAAGGAAGAAGACCATTGATGTTCCCTAGTAAGAACAAGCGAAACGGGGATTTTGATTTCAATACGCGTCCAAGCCCCTTGTTTAGAAATGACTGAATTTTAAAACTAGGCAAGCGTCCGCTAAAAAGATTTAGGAAATACTTACGCCAAGCAAATAGAATTAGACCAACTCCAGCTGCGATACTTAGCCATTGCAGAACTCCGATAGTATTAATAGTTAAACCGATTGATCCTACAATTAACCCCAATATGGCATAGGTAATAATTCTTCCGAAGTTGTATTGCAGAGAACCAGATAATATGGAAAGGTTACTTGTACGCTTCACAGGTATGGCCATGGCGATCGGTCCACACATGCCAATGCAATGCAGATTTGATGTCAATCCAAGGATAAAACCTGTTAATACGAACAACTCCATTTAAATGTAGATTTCTTCTTTTTGCAGAAAATTTTTGCCTTCAATATCGTACGACAGCTTGACTGAGTAAACGCCAGGGACGAGATCAGTCTTCAGAATTGTAAAAGTCTTTGTATTCTGAATTACAAACTGTTGATCTTGTTTTTTGTTGTTTGGTCGTTTAAAAGTCAGTACCGCATTTTCAAAATTTTGTTCGCCATCAAATTGAACGATAAAGTGCGTTTCAGACATTGAGATTACAGGTCTGCTCTCCAATTCATTCGCGTTGCTCATCGCATCAATTTCTTCTTCGTAAGCAATCTCACGTTGGTAATAATCTTCACTTACTAGATCGACCTTGTGCGAAAAAAATCCAACAACCATGAAGACGATAAAACCGATAAATAATGCCAGTGCAATCGTAATTCCTTTTCCCCAATTCATATGCATTCAATTTTAAAGTACGGGTCCAATAAATTGAGCTTCTTCCCGCTGTAATTCTTTTCCGTTCCCCATAATAATCACAGTCACGTTTTTCCTTCCATTCTTGATAGTGTTGAGTGGAATTTTCATAATAAAACGCTCTGTCACTTCTTCTTCTTTCTCTAATGTGAGATTACTGACAACCATTTCAATTTCAGCATCAGGATCCTCAGTTTTCAGTTCAATCGTATAATCATTACGAGTTTTGTTCGTCAAGTTGATTTCAAAAATATTGCTGACACTTCCGTCTAAAATCTGATAAGTTGAGCCACGTTGGCGTAATATCGTTGTTTCAAAATCTTTTCGTGTGACCAATAAAACGACAAGCACAACTATCATTCCTATAAGCAAGGTTGTATAAGCTTTAACTCTTCTTGTCCATTGGAAACGAGTTCCGTTTTTGATTCCATTTTCAGAGACGAAACGAATGAGGCCTTTGTCCATTCCTACACTATCCATCATGTGATCACATGCATCGATACATGCTGTACAATTCACACACTCCAATTGCGTTCCGTGTCGAATGTCAATTCCCGTTGGGCACACTTGTACGCATTGAGAACAATCGATACAGTCTCCTTTCTTTTCCGCTGCACGATCTTCGTTCTTTCTGAATTTTGCTCTTCCTTCTCCACGTTTGTGATCGTAGGCAACGACCATAGAGTTTTCATCGAGAAGTACGCCTTGTAACCTTCCGTAAGGGCATATGGTTGTGCAAACCTGCTCTCTAAGGAATGAGAATACGAGGTAAAAGATTGTTGTAAAAACGAAAATAGCAATGAAGCCACCCAAGTGATCACCAACTGGATCTGTCTGAATTTTCCACAGTTCTTCTGCGCCTATAATATATGCCAAGAAAGTATTGGCTATCAGAAAGGAGATAACCCAGAAAATAAAATGTTTGAGTGTTTTCTTAAATATTTTATTTGCCGTCCACGGAGCTTTGTTCAGTTTCTTTTGATGGGTCCAATCTCCTTCGATGAAGTATTCAATTCTACGGAACACCATTTCCATAAAAATGGTCTGCGGGCAGATCCACCCGCAAAAAATTCGACCAAAAATTATGGTAAACAGTATAATAAATACGACGCCAATTATAATCGCAATAGCGAAGAGGTACAAATCTTGAGGCCAAAATACTTTGCCAAAGAAAACGAACTTTCGCTCCAAGATATTGAACAAGATAGAAGGCTCACCATTGATATATAAATGGGGTGCACCAAACAAGGTGACAAGAAGGAAATAGCTGACAATTTTCCGCCATGTGAAGAATTTCCCCTTCACTTTTTTTGGGTAAACCCACTTCCGGCTTCCGTCTTCGTTTACCGTTGAGATATGATCTCTGAAGCGTTCTTCATCACCCTTAATCTCTTCATATTCTGTCATGTCTATCTACCTCTGTTTTTAGAGTCCCTAATATAGTGAATAGTGGCAGGACAATATGTTACCTATGTTACTTCCTATTACTCCTCTATTATTTCACCTTGCGGCTCTCTCCCTTTAACTTCTGGGAGTGATAAAACAAAAGAAGCTACTTGCTGTAGTTGAATAGGATTCAACTTGGTATTGTGCGCGGGCATTCCATTGGCTCGACCGTACTTTATCGAAGAAAAGACTTCAGTAATATCGAACCCATAGATCCATGCCTTGTCAGTAAGGTTTGGTCCAATTTGGTTTCCTCCTCCATCGATGTTGTGACACGAGATACAGTTCGTTTCGAATAATGTTTTTCCTGTTGAAAGATCAGACCCATCGACTAGCAAGGTCACGTTTGTTTCATCAACGTTCATTGCCATTTTGTCCAGGTACTCGGCTACTTCAATTTTAGCCTCTTCCATTGACTTGTCGTATTCAGCCATTTGTAAGTCTCCCGTCTTAAATACGTGGTAGTTAAAGATGTAAATGACAGCGAATACAATAGTTGCATAGAATCCCCAGACCCACCATGGTGGAAGGTTGTTATCCAGCTCTTTAATTCCGTCGTATTCGTGGTGAAGTAGGATAGTGTGCTCTTCTTCAATTGGAACCGCAGCGGTTAATACTTCGTTCATCTTACGTTGCTTACGTTTCGACATTTTCTTCGTTGCTGCAGTCTGTGGTCTAACCATCGCTGCGATATCGAGGAACAATCTTCTGAAGTGAAGCACCAATAATAACATTGCTATGTTCACTGCAATTAGTACATAAAGATCTGCATCTTCTACCAATAACCAAGGACCACTTTCTGCTGCTCCTGGCTCCATAAATTCAAGAGCGAGAGACGAATTGTTTGCCGTCATCGCTGCAAATACTCCCAAAAGAATAAGTAAGGTTTTACCTGTTTTCTCTGCAGCTTTCTTGATTTTGTAGTTCTGTAGTTTCACGAACGTTCGCGAAGAATTACTTAAAATCAGAATTGCAATCAACTGCACCAAAATGGCAAAGAGAAGGAAATAGAATATGGTCAAGTTCTTATCATAATTCGGAACATAAACAATATTCACTTCATTTCCTGTATCAGCAGTTGTTACTGGCGGTTCAACTGGCGCTACATAGTTATCTACATAATCTAATATTGCGTCCACTTCCTCATTTGTAACATCCTGAGGCGTCATTGCAGCATCGCTATACTTCTCTACTTCTCTGGCGAGTTTACTGTCTCCAGATTCAACTAACGCTCCTGGATCTTGTATCCAACGATAGAGCATTTCACTTTCACCTGCTTCTTCCCATTTGAGCTTCACACCATTGAGATCAGGACCTGTTGCGTCCTTCCCAAGCATATGACATGCACTACATTTTGCTTTAAACAATCCCTCACCATCTTGCGCAAAAGTTAGACTTGAACTCAGTGCGATGATCATCAGTAATATGTTATTTTTTAAGCTTTTCATATTCATGCTTTTATATCGTTGAACATTAATCTTGTGTATGGATACTATCTGCTACAGAATCCTCCTCTAAAGGAATTGAACTCAGTATTTCAATTTCTTTCTTCTTCATTCGGATCACGTACGTAATTACGAGTGCAAAGAATATTACGAAGATGAGCAATGATAGAATCGGGTAGATTGCTACGCCATCTATACCTGTTAAGTTGTGTTTGATAAATCGTAACATCGTTTATTGATTTTGGTTATTTAACGTATCGCTTTCTTCACCTTCTGTTGGAGTAACTTCATCCATAGTTTCCGCCTCTTCTGATTCAATCAACTCAGCGGCTGCATTTTCTGCCTTCTCGATATCGGTTCCCAGACGTTGTAAGTAAGCAATCAACGCGATAATCTCCTTGTTCTTCAACTCGCTCAGAACCTTTTCTCGACCTCCATTTCCTTCTAAAACATCTTTATCCATTTGGTCTACGATGTCAGTTGCAATTAGCAATGCTTGTGCTTCCGCATTTGCCGTTGCAAGCTTCTCGAAGCCTTCTTCATATGGAACCCCCATTGTACGCATGGCGTTAATCTTTTTCTCCATTAGAGAAAAGTCCATGTCGTCTTCTGCCATCCATGTATATGCTGGCATTACAGATCCAGGTGATACAATTTTCGGTCGTATTAAGTGGTCATAGTGCCAATAATTAGACTTTTTGAGTTTAGCTGTACCTTCCCTCGCTAAATCAGGCCCAGTACGTTTAGATCCCCATTGGAATGGGTGATCGTATACGAATTCACCAGACTTGGAGTATTCTCCATAACGTTCTGTCTCAAAACGCAACGGTCTTACCATTTGAGAGTGACAGTTGTAACAGCCTTCTCTGATGTAAAGGTCACGACCTTCCAATTCAAGAGGTGTATATGGTTGAACGACATTTCCAAGAGATGGAACATTACTATCAACAATCATCGTTGGTATGATCTCAACCAATCCACCGATTCCGACAACTACAATACATAGTACCATGAAACGAATTGGACGCTTCTCAATCGCTCTGTGCCAGAATTTCTTTCCAACAATCTTAGCGGGTACAGTACGCATGTCAGCTGCTTCAGCTTCTTCATTCGCAAGGAAGTTTCCTGACTTAGCTGTTCTAATTAAGTTATAGAACATCATTACCGCACCGACAATAAATAAGAGACCTCCTAATGAACGTAACATGTAGTATGGCTCAAGTGCTGTAACCGTCTTCAAGAAGTCAGCATTAACAAGTGTTCCGTCAGGATTGAAATCTTGCCACATTAGTCCTTGAACGAATCCAGCGATGTACATTGGAATTGCATAGAGGATAATTCCTAAAGTTGCAATCCAGAAATGTTGGTTCGCTAATTTTTTAGAGTATAATTTTACTCGGAACATTTTTGGGAATAGCCAGTAAAGCATACCGAATGTGAACATTCCATTCCAACCCAATCCACCAATGTGCACGTGTGCAATTGTCCAGTCAGTAAAGTGAGAAAGCATATTCACGTTTTTCAACGAGAGTAGTGGCCCTTCAAAGGTTGCCATACCGTAACATGTTAAGGCGACAACCATAAATTTCAACATCACATCGTCACGAACTCTGTCCCATGCACCACGCAAGGTCAATAGTCCGTTCAACATACCACCCCAAGATGGAGCGATCAGCATTACAGAGAATACAACACCTAAACTCTGTGCCCAGTCAGGTAGAGAGGTGTATAGCAAGTGGTGAGGTCCTGCCCAAATGTACAAGAAGATCAATGCCCAGAAGTGAACAATAGATAATCGGTAGGAATATACTGGTCGATTAGCTGCCTTAGGAACGAAGTAGTACATCAATCCTAAATAAGGAGTTGTTAGGAAGAATGCTACGGCGTTGTGTCCGTACCACCATTGTACCAATGCATCCTGAACTCCAGCGTACCATGAGTAACTTTTAAAGAATGATACTGGGTATTCAAATGAGTTGAAAATGTGAAGAATTGCAACTGTAACGAAAGTCGCAATGTAGAACCAGATTGCAACATACATGTGCTTTACACGACGTGTAAATATCGTTGCAAACATGTTGAATCCAAACACAACCCAAAGAAGCGTAATCATGATGTCAATCCACCATTCGAGTTCCGCATATTCTTTACCAGTTGTGATACCGAACGGCAATGTGAGTACCGCACAAAGAATAATTAGTTGCCATCCCCAAAAGTTAATTGAACTTAACTTGTCGCTCCACATCCGCGTCTTCAATAAACGCTGGAGAGAGTAGTAGACTCCCATGAAAATACCGTTTCCTACAAATGCGAAGATGACAGCATTGGTGTGCAGCGGTCGAATTCTACCGAAGGAAAGAAAACTGAATCCAAGGTAGTCGTCAAAAAATGCCGGGAATGCTAACTGTAAAGCAACGATAAGCCCAACGAGCATTCCGATGATTCCCCAGATGATAGTTGCATACGCGAAATTTTTGACAGTCTTATTGTCGTAACTAAACTTCTGTATTTCCATTTGTTTCTGTATTTGGTTCTGTGTTTGATATTTCTTCGTCGTCAAAGAGTATGCGTACCGAAGGCGTGTAGTCATCGTCATATTGGCCAGTTTTTGCCGCCCAAAAGAATCCGATTAAGAAGAATAGTGCAATGACTAAACTGACAATAAGCATAAGGTATATTACTCCCATGGAACAAAGAAAGCTACACTCTGAAGGATAAAGAATGACCACTCATCATTAAAAAACATGATTAAAGTCATCTTTAATTTTTGCGCATAAAATCGTCTTCGCTAAGCGATTGAAGATCACTTTTTTAGTGTGACAAGAAGTGTACTGAGAAGAACGATGCTGATTGAGCTTAAAGGCATTAAAATTGCGGCAACCAATGGAGTCAAATGTCCTGTTAACGCAAAGGATAATCCAATAATGTTGTACACAATGGAAAAGATATAGCAGGCCGCCAAAACGGTTTTTGAACGCGCTGAAACATGCAGAAATCGCTTGAGTTGATGCAGTCGAGAAGCTTCAATAATTGCGTCAGAACTAGGTGTGAAGCGAAAGACATCTTCAGATACGGCAATCCCTACATCTGCTGATTCTAATGCGCCAGAATCGTTGAGACCATCGCCAATCATTAGTACTTTACTGCCTGATTTCTGCAATTTGGAAATGTAGTCGAATTTATCTTGTGGAGACTGGTTGAAATGCAAATGTTTTATGCCTTTTACATTTGTTTCGAGAATGCTTTTATCCTTGTCTCGATCACCGGAAAGAACGTGAATCGTTGAGTCATCATTAAGTTCAGTAAGTAAGGCTAAAATACCTGCTCTAAATTCAGATTCAAACACAAATTTACCATGATAATTTCCGTCAAATGAAACGTGAGAAGCAGTCTCGTTTACTTCCGTTTTTGCCTCTGGATGAGCAAAGTTTGATGAGCCAATTTTAATTTTTATACCATCAATTATTCCTTCAATACCTTCGCCTCCAATTTCATTAAAGGCACTAATTTCCAATTCATTGGTTTGTGCAGTTTCCATTAAAAAGGAAACAATTGATTTAGACAAAGGGTGAGTTGATGAATTGGCTAATACCAATATGGCGTTGATTTGATGTTGACTTAGTTCTGACCCAATATATTCAACATGATTTGCACTACCTGTCGTTAAGGTTCCTGTTTTATCAAAAACAACGTCTGTTATGCTGTTTAGTTTCTCAATAACTGAAGTATTCTTAAGGTAAAGTCCTTTTCGACCCAACACACGCATGGTATTTCCGTAAGTGAATGGTTTTGAGAGTGCTAGCGCGCAGGGGCAAGCAACGATTAAGACGGAAACTACAATTTCAGTTAGTCGCGTAGGATCAAGAAAGAACCAAGTGATTCCTGTTCCCAAGGCAATGAAGAGAACTGCGGCAAGAAAAAAAATAGAGAGTTTATCAGCGGGTTGAGATCCTTTTTTGTCTTTGGTTCCCGCTTCATTCCATAGCAAGGTGAGGTGGCTCCGATTGCTTTCTTTCTCAACAATGAATTTGCTTTTTTGTCCGAGCAACTTTCCTCCCGCATAAATGAAATCGCCTTTCTTTTTTTGAACGGGTGTAGATTCTCCAGTTACAAAACTGTAATCTATTTTTACTTCGTCAGATTCCAATGTAGCATCGCAAGGGATGATTTCAAGGTTTCGAATCAGCAATTCATCGCCGATTTTAAGTTGATCAATTTCAACGATGTTTTCTATGTTATCCTCAATTCGCGTCACTGCAACAGGAAAATAGGCCGTGTAATCCCGCTCAAAGGACAAGGAGTCGTATGTTTTACTCTGAAACCATTTGCCAATTAATAGGAAAAAGATAAATCCAGCGAAACTGTCCATGTAGCCTGGACCTATTCCAGTAAAAATATTGTAGAGACTTTGAAAATACAGCGCAAGAATTCCGATGGAAATAGGAACATCTAAATTTAAACTTCTGAATCGGATTGCCTTGTAAGCGGAGATGAGGTATTCATTTGCAGAATACAAAAGCACGGGAATGGAAACGGCAAACGATAAATAAGAGGTGAAACTTCTAAACTCTGGATTGTCTCGTTCTATGCCTAAATATTCAGGAAAGCTCCACAACATGATACTTCCAAAAGCGAAGCCTGCCACACCGAGTTTATAAATGTATTTGTTGTTTTTCTTTTTTTTCTGTTCAGCCTTACTTCCGAAGTTTGGTGCATAACCAATGGCATCTAGCGTGTTGGCAAGGGCTGATAATTCAAGTTCCTTTGAAAATACGAGTGACGCTTGTCGCTTTGCGAAATTGACTTGACAGGATTGTATTCTTGGCTCTATTTTATGGATGTTTTCCAAAAGATAGATGCAGGAAGAACAATGAATTTGTGGAAGTGATAGTGTGATATGAATAGAAGACTCGTCTTCAAAGGCGACAAATTTTTTGCGAATGTTCTCAACATCCAAAAAGGCGAATTTGTGATTGTTAGAATCTGTTGGTCGAATACCTGGCTGTTCTTCTAAGGTGTAAAATGAGTCCAGTCCGTTTTCTGAAAGTAACTGATAGACGCTCTTGCAGCCGTTGCAGCAAAATTCTTTCTCATCGAGAAGATAGCTCTTTCCGATAATATCATCCCCGCAATGGTAACATGATTTTGAACTCATACTGTCTTCGAGAACATATTGTCGCGTTGCTCTGAATTGGCAAGATCTTGATCGAAGGCCATGCAGCAATTTCGAACATAAGCTATACCTGCTTCAGTAACTGTTATTTTATTTCCATCTATAACAACCAAGCCGTCATTCACCATTTCTTGAAGTTCCTTTTTGATTGAGTTGTGCATTTCTTTGCGCTCGGAATTTTCATCGAGAACTGTTTCAAAATGGCACATCAAATCCAGAATGTATTTACGAATTTCCAAATCGGCATCATTCAGAATATGACCTCTAAATATGGGGATTTGACCACTGCTGACAAGTTCTATGTACTTCTCCGTATTTTTTTCATTTTGTGCAAAGCCAAACCAGCTGTCAGAAATTGCTGACATTCCCAATCCTAAAAGGAAATTGGTGTTTTGGGTAGTGTATCCCATGAAGTTACGGTGGAGATTTTTCTCCTTAAAAGCAATGGCGAGATCATCATGAGCCATCGCAAAATGATCCATTCCAATTTCTATATATCCCTCTGCTTCAAGTGTGTGTTTAGCTTCTTCGTAGAGTGCTCTTTTTTCTGAATCCTGCGGTAGGTCTGACTCATCAAAACCACGCTGTCCATTTCCTTTGATCCAAGGAACATGTGCATAGCTATAAAGGGAAATACGGTCAGGATTTAGCAATAATGTTTTCTCAACGGTATCTAAAATGTCAGTCATTCGCTGTTTGGGAAGTCCAAATACAAGGTCATGACTAATGGATGTATAACCAATCGAGCGAGCTAGATCATGCACCTCTTTTACATTTTCAAAAGGCTGGATTCTGTTGATGGCCTCTTGTACCGTTGGACTGTAATCCTGAATTCCGAGACTCAACCTTCTAAACCCAAAAGCATACAGTTTTTCCAAATGTTCTTTGGTTGTGTTGTTTGGGTGCGCTTCAAAACTAAGCTCTGTTTCTTTTGGATCTACCGCGTCTTTTCCAAAAATTGCATGAACCAATCTGATTAACTGATCTGCTTCAAAAAAGGTAGGCGTTCCTCCACCAAAATGCAGTTCGCGTATAATAGGTTCAAAATTGAAATGTTCTTTGTACAACTCCCATTCTTTAATGACGGCATCAATATATGGGGCTTCGACCTTATGATTTTTTGTGATCCGTTTATGGCATCCACAAAAAGTACACAAGCTCTCGCAGTACGGGAGATGGATGTATAGGCTTAATTCCTCCGTTCCAAATGAAGAATAATTTCGCACAATACTTTGCGTCCAATCATTCAGTTCTAAAGGATTATTTTTCCAGAATGGAACTGTTGGATAGGATGTGTATCGCGGTCCAGGAACATTGTATTTTTCAACTAGATTCTTCACGGTTGTGCTTATAAGGAGTACAAATGTAAGTGCAAAGATATGGGGAAAAAATGAATTTTATCATGTTTGAATTGACCACATATTCTATTAACTTTGACAAAAATGAACCTTGAATGCCAGAGAAATCACATAGACACGTAACGTGTGAAAACTGTTTGAGTAGGCAGAACTCCCTATTCAAATCGTTTTGCGACGAAGATGTAGAGGGATTGGATTCGAAAAAATCCTGTTCTTATTACAAGAAGAATCAACCACTTTTTTTGGAGGGCAGTACGCCACGGGGTGTTTTTTGCTTGAATAGTGGTAAGGTAAAAATCTTTGCAAGAGGGGAAGAAGGGAAGGAGCAAATTATTCATTTATCTGCTGGTGGTGAAATTGTAGGTTTTCGTGCAATGTTTAGCGGTGAGCCTTATAAAGTCTCGGCGACTACATTGGAAGAATGCAACATCTGTTTTATTAGTAAATCTGATTTCCTCGATATGGTGGACACCAATGTCACCTTGCGTAACGGAATCATGAAGGAACTTTCAACTGAGTTAGCCGACCGTGCAACGTTTATAACTAATATGGCGCAGAAGTCAGTGCGTGAGCGTCTCGCATTTTCACTGATCTTGTTGCAAGATGTTTACAAAGATGAGATGATTAATCTCACACGTGAAGATTTGGCAAATTTTGTCGGTACAGCTACAGAAACGTTGATTCGATTACTTAAGGATTTCAAAGAAGAGAAACTTATCCAGACCCACGCACGGAAAATTGAAATTCTCAGCAAAGAAGGTCTGCTTAAAGTATCTGGTGCCTAAATTTTACCAGATTGCTTCAGGGTACTTGTTCGTCAAGAACTGAATTTCTGCTAGCATGAATCCCATGTATTCTGAATGGACTCCAGACTTTCCACCGAGCATTTGGTAATCATTTTCTGGTTTTTTCAAATGAGCCAAGTAGAAAATTTCACTTATTTTTTGATCCCATTTGTCGCGCACTGCTTCAAGATCCACACTTACGTTAGATTCCCTTAATGCGAGGTCAGCTTCGCTTGCTGTGAATAATTCACCCGTATATTTCCACAAAGAATCAACAGCCTTTTGAGCTTTCTCTTTAGAGACATCTGTGCCGCCGCCAAAACGAATCATCCATTCTGAACTTCTTTTCAGGTGGTACGTTACTTCCTTCAACGATTTAGAAGCGACAGCCTTCAGAAATTTATCTGAGCTATTTGCTAAATCCATGAAGTAATAATAATTGAAGACGTCCATAAAGAATTGACGCGTCATGATAAACGCGAAATCAGAATTTGGTTGTTCCGTGAGTAAACAATTAAAGTAATTATTCTCACTTCTGCGGTATGCAAGGTCATCACCAGATTCTCCTTTTTTGTTCAATTTTGCAGCTTCATTGTATACAGGTTCGGCCAACCCAATAAGGTCAAGGGCAACATTTGTTCCTGCCAAATCCTCTTCAAGAAAAGGCCCGTTACTCGAACATTCACTCAAGCGGTGACTCAAAATAAATGCGTTATCAGCTATTTCTAGATAGTATTTTACTTTAGCTTCCATAGTTTACATTTGTTTTACACCATCAGGCAAATTGTAAAATGTAGGGTGTCTGTATATTTTATCATCTGCAGGTTCAAAGAAAGAACTCGTTTCAGATGCTGAGACCGCCACTATTTGATCACTAGGAACAACCCATAAGCTTGTTCCTTCATTTCTGCGTGTGTAAACATCACGTGCGTTTTCGATAGCCAATTCCTTGTCATATGCATGAACACTACCTGCGTGCTTGTATGGTTGACCTGGCTTGGTTTGGATAAAAACCTCCCAAACTGGCCCTTGATTTTCAGTTCCCATAATAGTCGTTTTTAATTAGTTAATTTTTTCGATTACATAATCCACTCCGCTAAAGGAGAATTTATCGCCTTCCTTCTTTCCAAGCATTATTGGACAAATTGGTGAATCCATTGATATTCCAACGATGTGTTTACCGTCTACATCAAAAGGTACCGTTGCAAATCCAATAAAAAAGTTGAATTTGTTTGTCTCCACGTATGCACCAGATTCAACGCTTGTTTTTGGGGAGAAATCAATCGACTTTAGAAGGTCTAAGCATCTCTTAGACTTGTTTAATTGAACTTTCATCAACTGTTCTAGCTCTGCTGATTCGTATTGATGTGAGTAATCGTCAGGATCGTGTGTGTCATCTTCGTCAATGTCCACAACTCCATGTGTCACTTCAACCTTCTCTTTAAATTCACGAATGATGTTTTCTTGCATCGTGAATAGCATTTCTTTTATATGTTCTTTATTCATTTTTCCTTAGATTTTTCGTAATATGTTAATGCGCATTCTCGAACCCATGCACCTTCTTCGTGCGCACGGATGTGATGATTCAAGCGTTGTTCATTGCATGGACCATTTCCGTTTACAACCGACCAAAATTCGTCCCAGTTGATGTCGCTGTGTTCATACATGTTTTCGCCCATCGCATCCTGACCAATAATTTTAATCGCTGAATCAGGAACTTTTAAGCCAATTAGCTCTGCTTGAGGAATCGTTTTATTAATAAACTTCTCACGCAAACGATCGTTCGTTTCTCGTTTGATTTTCCATTTTACAGCATTACTCGTTCTTGGTGAATCTGAGTCGTGTGGTCCAAACATCATCAAGGCAGGCCACCACCAGCGATCGATAGCATCTTGCGCCATGCGTTGTTGGTCTTCTGTTCCTTGCATCATTTTCCACATGATTTCATACCCCTGTCGTTGGTGAAAAGATTCCTCTTTACAGATACGAACCATTGCACGTGAATACGGGCCATAAGACGTCCGCTGTAATGAAACCTGGTTTGTGATGGCTGCTCCGTCAACAAGCCAACCGATAGCCCCTATGTCAGCCCAATTTAGAGCAGGATAATTAAATACGCTGGCGTACTTAGCTTTTCCTTCATGGAGCCATTGAATGTATTGATCACGGCTTACTCCAAGCGTTTCTGCGGCGCTATATAAGTAAAGTCCATGCCCACCTTCATCTTGTATTTTTGCAAGCAATATTTTTTTTGCTCGCAATGATGGAGCTCGTGAAATCCAATTTCCTTCTGGTTGCATTCCGATTACTTCTGAATGCGCGTGTTGAGAAATTTGTCTAATCAAGTGTTTCCGGTAGTCTTCTGGCATCCAATCACGTGGTTCAATTTTGATTTCCGCGTCAATTTTCGCCTCAAATTCCTTCAATAATTCTGCTGTGTTTTCCAGTGTTTCCTTCATAGGTGTTGTTCTCTGAATATGTGAAACAAAGAAAAGACATCAATTAAAAAATCGAAATGACTATCTACAGTTGAAAAAGTGATATTTATCAGGTTGTCAATTTTTTTCTTCGAAAAAATCATTCGAATTAAGAATTGTGACTTTTGTCACTTTTAATTAGCCTTATCAATTCTATATTCGTGCTAAATTCAGATGCATGTTTGGTAAAGGGTCAAGATTGTACAGTATTTTTAAAATGAAATGTCCACGATGTCATGAAGGTGATTTTTTTGAGTCGCACCCCTATGATCTTAGAAAGGCAGGTAACATTCATAAGAATTGTTCGAACTGTGGATTGAAATATTCTAAGGAACCTGGGTTTTATTATGGAGCAATGTATGTTTCATATGCACTTGGAGTTGGGCTCTTTGTAGGACTGTGGGGATTAATGAACTTGATTTTTCCAATTGAGAGCACAGGAGCACAAATTTCCATCATAATTGGCGCGTCACTTTTGTTAACTCCTTATCTTTATGCGCTGTCCAAAATAATTTGGGCCAACTTTTTTATAAAATATGATCGAGTCTACAAGTCAAAAGGAACAGATTAAGGAGCAAATCGGATTTTTATTTGAGGAAGAATTAATGCAGGAGATTTATCAGGTTGGTAAAATCAAGAAGATTCCAGCAGATAGTATTCTCGTTGATAATGGTGACGAAATTCTCCATATTCCCTTTGTTATTGACGGATCTGTGAAAATATCACGTGATAAAGATGACTCCGAACTCTTGCTTTATTACATTGAGTCGGGTGATACATGTACAATGACGTTGCAATGCAGTGTGACAGGAAGTGTAAGTGAAGTGAGAGCGACAGCACTGGAAGATTCAGAAGTTCTTTTGATCCCGGTGATGTACATGGAAAACTGGATGAATAAGTATCCTTCTTGGAGACGCTATATTTTGGAAAGTTACCATAGTCGCATGCTTGAATTAATGGAAACGGTGGACGCAATAGCCTTTATGCGTTTAGACGAGCGCCTTGAAAAATATTTAACAGATCAAGCTAAATTAACAGGGTCGTTGGAAATTCATCATACACATCAGCAAATAGCAGAAGATTTGCATTCTTCACGTGTAGTTATCTCACGCTTATTGAAGCAACTTGAGCAAAAAGGTAGAATCCAATTGTACAGAAACAGAATTGTTTTAGGGTCCATTTAAAATCGTAATTTTGCAGTTCATTTTCTAAATGATATCATGTCAGAAATTACGGTTGTAACTGGATTACCGAGGTCAGGAACCTCTTTAATGATGCAAATAATTGATGCCTCTTCAATCGAGGTGTATTCAGACGGAAAAAGAGAAAGGGACATCAATAATCCACAAGGATACTACGAGTTAGAAGCAGTGATGGGGATTGCTCAGGATAATTCCTTTTTGGACGATGCGGTCGGTAAGGCTGTTAAGATAGTTGCTCCAATTATTACGTTTTGCAAGAAAGACCTGAATTATCGTGTAATTGTCATGCGACGGAATATTGATGAAATATTGATGTCGCAGGAAAAAATGCTGGAGAAAGATCAAGTGTCCGAGCGAGAAAAGTACCGAACAATCTATGGTTTTCACCTGAAGAAAACCTATAAATTTCTAGAAGAACAAAAGATCCCATTTCTCGAAGTGCAATACAGTTCGCTTGTGGATGATCCAGAAAATGAAATCAAGAAAATTACTGAGTTTTTAAGTTTAAATGATAAGCTAGAAGATTTGGTGCAGGTTGTTAAACCCGAATTATATCGAAACAAGAGCAATGAAGGAATCCAATAAGAAGCATACGATTACACTAGACGGGAAACCTTTCGAGGTGCCTCCTGGAGGTTCCTTGGGGATTTTAGCGCTGGGGAATATAGGCGTTAGGGCTTGGAAGAAGGCAAAAAAAGAATGGGAGAAAGAGAATAAGGATGGCGAAAAAAAATAAAGTACTCTTCATTGGTTGGGATGCCGCCGATTGGAAAATTATGGACAAGCTCATGGCGAGTGGTTTGATGCCTGCCATGAAAAAGGTTGTTGATAATGGCGTTCGTGGTCAGTTAGCAACACTTGATCCACCTTTATCTCCAATGCTTTGGACTTCCATGGCGACTGGGGTTCGACCGTTTGAACACGGTGTTCTTGGATTTGTTGAACACGATGGGAGCGGAGGAGTTCGCCCAGTGTCTTCACATTCACGAAAGGTAAAAGCGATTTGGAACATGCTGACGATGGAAGGCCATAAGTCAAATGTAGTAGGATGGTGGCCAAGTAATCCTGTCGAGAATATTAACGGGTGTATGGTCTCGAATCTTTTTCAGCAAGAGAAGAAAGGGAAAGAAACAGTCGATATTGATGATTGGGATATTCCAGAAGGGACGATTTACCCTGAGCGACTCATAGAACGATTGAAAGAATTGCGTGTTCATCCGAATGAAATAACTGGAAACCTTGTGATGCCTTTTGTGCCTCAGGCAGTTAAACTGGACAAGAAAGGAGATAAACGTCTCACAGTTATTCAGCGTTTTTTAGCGCATGCATCGAGTATACATGCTGCTACTACAGAATTGATGGAAACAGAAGAATGGGATTTTACTGCAGTTTATCACGATGCAATTGACCATTTCTGCCATGCATTTATGAAATTTCATCCACCACAAATGGAGGGGATGGATGACGAAGCCTTTGACCTTTTTAAAGATGTGGTTCTTGGTGCATACGTTTTCCATGATATGATGTTAGAGCGTTTGCTAGGTATGATTGATGACGACACGACTGTTGTAATTGCTTCGGACCATGGTTTTCACTCGGACCATCTTCGACCTACGCACGTACCAGAGGTTCCTTCTGGTCCAGCGGTTGAACATGCACCGTTTGGAGTCTTTGTGGCTATGGGACCTGGAATTAAGAAAGGTGAGCATATTTTCGGAGCGAGTATTCTGGATATTACACCAACATTGTTGACTTTGTTTGATATGCCAGTAGGTCGTGACATGCACGGAAAGCCATTGATGGAAATTTATGAAAACCCAAAAGAGGTTCAATACATAGATAGTTGGGAGAAGGTTGATAAGTTCGGAGGCGAATTGGTTGTGAAATCAGTACCTGATGACGGAACAAATGCAGCTGCGCTTCAGCAATTGGTTGACCTTGGATACATTAATGATATGAAGGTAGACGGTGATCCAGAGAAGGACGCAGCCAATTACCTAAAGAACGTGATTAATGAGAACAATTTCTATCTAGCGAAATCTTACGTGAATGGAGGGTATCACGAGGAAGCGCTTGAGATCTTGTTAGAGATAGAAAATAGAGATAAACCTGATTTTCGAATTTTATTGGAAATCGTAGGATGCGCAGTGAAAACCAATCGTTTTGCACTGGCAAATGAATATATTCGCTTCATCCGCAAGGGAAACCTTATGGAGGAGAATTACGTGAATGTGTTGGAGGCGAAAGTGCAATTAGGTTTGAATGAGCCAGATAAAACAATGCGCTTGCTCAAAGATGCAATTCAACATTTCCCTGACGCTATTGATGTACTGCTCGACTTTGGCCGGTTGTTGAACACTGTCTGTGAATATGATGATGCAGTTAAGATCTTCCAACGCGTGGTAGATTTGGATCCAGGAAATTCCTACGGTTTGCATGGTTTGGGAGTTGCGGCGTTGAGAACAGAGAGGTATGAAGATGCGCTCGGTTATTTCCTTGATGCTGTAGAGAGCGTCTATTATTATCCTTTTGCACATTTCCATTTGGGAGAAACATTCGCCTTGATGAAAAATTACGAGGCAGCAATCGAATCATTTGAGGTAGTAGCAGCAATTGCTCCACAAATGCCAAAAACGTACAGATGGTTACTCGATTTATATGAAATCGTTGGTGATGAGGAGAAGAGTGATCGTTACAGAAAGATTGTCGATCACTACGATTTAGGAGAAAAGATTGTCGTTACTGGTTTGCCTGGAGAAAAACTTGAAGAGACTTTGCAAAAAATTAAGGACAAAGGAATTGAAATCGGTGGAGACATAAACGACCTTCTAGGTGATACTGTAGATGTTCTTAATCCCAATTGGTTTGCAGATCTCGGACAAAAAATTAATTACATTCCATTGCGGGTTTTGGGTAGTTTACCGCCTAAATTTTCGTACCGTATAATGTTTGTAAATGATGACTCAGAAGACGTTATGAGACACCTTGTGGAAAAGGAATGGCCAGGGAAGGAAACCTTTAATCCCGATCTGATGGATGGGGTACGAGAGCAGGAGCGGCGTGCAAGGACATGGTTGTCTCAACAGCCGAATTTGGATCTTTTCTATATAAATTTACCCGATGAAGTTGATAATGAACTGATTACACACTACCTATCATAGATTTGAGTATTCGTTAAAAAAACACTAATTTTACGCTGAAATCTACTTAATTATAATTTTATGAATAAAGAATTACAAAACAAAATGATGAAGTATTCTGCTGCCGCTGCTGCGTTGGTAACTGCTTCTGGAGCAACTGCACAAGTTGTTTACACGGATGTTGATCCTGATTTTACACACGCTGGTGATGAAATCGCTGTTGGATTAGATTTGAACAACGATGCAACTTTTGACTTTGCAATCTATTCTGCTGATTCAATTTTCGGTGGAGCAAACAGAGTTAGAACTACATGGGTAGCACCTTACGGAACTGCAGGTAATGCAATTGCTGGTGAGACTCCATCTGGATACAACTATGCATTGGCATTGAATGCAACTGACATGATTGATAATACATTGAACTGGATCGCTGCATCTAACACAATGGCTTACAATGTTGACAGTGCAAACCCATACAGTGAGAACTGGAACGGTGTTACTGACAAGTATTTGGCATTGCAATTCAACTTCGGTGGATCAACTTACTACGGTTGGGCACGTTTAGATGTTGACGCAATTGGTGATATTTGGACAATGAAAGATTACGCTTATGAGTCAACTGCTGGTACTGGTATCGCTGCTGGTGATATGGGAGCTGCTGGACTTGACGATGCTGCTGTTGAAGAATTGGTACACTTCGTGAACCAACCAAACAACTCTGTATTGGTAAAAGTTAATGGTGACTTGACAAACGGAATGGTTACTGTTATCGCTACAAGTGGACAAACTGTTTCTACTGGTGCGGTTAATAACGGTTCTTACATTGTTGATATGAACAGTCTTTCATCTGGTGTTTACATGATTAATGTAACATTCGCAGAAGGATCTGTAACTAAGAAAATGATGGTTACTAAGTAATCAATCCATTGATATAAAGAAAAGCCCTGATCTTCGGATCAGGGCTTTTTTTGGTTCATATTTTTTTATGAGAGTCTTGAATTCAGATTCTTCCTGGGTAGACTTTTAAAGCTTCCTCTAGACACTTTACAGCGCTTTTCAACGCGTTTTGGTTCAGTACATAAGCAATTCGAGCTTCTTGGGTTCCTTGCCCCTCAGACGAGTAGAATCCACTCGCTGGAGCCATCATTACAGTTGCACCTTCATAATCAAAGTCTTCCAAGAGCCATTGACAAAATTTCTCAGCGTTATCCACAGGGAATTTGGCAACGCAGTAAAATGCACCACTAGGCTTTGGACAGAATACACCTGGGATATTGTTCAATCCCTCAACCATAATATTTCTACGGATCACATATTCTGTCACTACATCATCAAAATACGATTGTGGAGTGTCTAGAGCTGCCTCTGCAGCGATCTGGTCAATGGTTGGAGGAGAAAGGCGTGCTTGTCCAAATTTTAATGCAGAAGCCATTACATCCTTGTTCTTAGAAATAATTGCTCCAATTCGAGCACCGCACATGGAGTAACGCTTTGAAACGGAATCAATCATGATCACATTTTGCTCAATTCCTTCCAAATTCATTACAGAAAATGGCTCGGCACCATCGTAGCAAAACTCTCTATATACTTCGTCTGCAAACAAAAACAAGTTGTGCTTCAGAACGATATCTCTTAGTTTTTCCAGTTCTTCCTTTGAATACAAATATCCTGTTGGGTTTCCTGGGTTACAGATCACAATTGCCTTTGTTTTGGGCGTAATCTTCTTCTCAATTTCTTCAATAGGAGGTAAGGCAAACCCGTCTTCAATGTGGGCTGTGACTGGGACAACATTCAATCCTGCCGCAACAGCAAAACCGTTGTAGTTTGCATAGAACGGCTCTGGAATAATTACTTCATCATTTGGGTCACACGTAGTCATAAAACCAAATGTCAACGCTTCTGAACCTCCTGTGGTTACTAAGATGTCTTCTGGATTCACATTGATGCCAGCATCTTTGTAGTAGACAGAAAGACGATCGCGGTACGATTGAAAACCAGCTGAATGACTGTATTCAATTACCGTTCGATCCATATTTTTTATTGCTTCCAACGCAACAGCAGGAGTTTCAATGTCTGGCTGACCAATATTCAAGTGATAAACGGTCTTTCCTTGTGCCTTTGCTTTTTCAGCATATGGAACCAATTTACGAATCGGTGACTCAGGCATTTTGGCAGCCTTGCGAGAGATTGTTGGCATATTTAATAAAATAAATTTGGACGAATTTACTCAGAAAATTTTAGCGATTGTCAATTTTAATACGAGAAAATCAGCTATTTAATGATTCCTTGTTTTTCAACAAATTTATTGCACAATGTAGTAATTTCAAAGAACTCCTTTTAGATATATTGAATGCACAAGGAGGAATCCTAAAACAGTCTAAAACGTGAATCCTTAAGATTTTGTTTCTTTGGTGTATGAAATGGTTAATTCCAATTTGTCTTCTTCTGTTCGCATGTGCATCTGACCCTGTAATTGATAACGCAGTTTATTTGCCTGAACCAGAGGTTGTAGATAATCATGAGGAATTGGAGCGACGGGCATTAGATTCGCTTGTTTCGGCTCGAATGAAAGCAATTGGTTTGGTCGATATTAGAACGGTGAATGATCAGATTTCCGTGGACTTGAAATATGCGACGGACGATAATTTCACAAAACATCAATTGTACGATACGCTCAGAAAATTGTTTTTACAGGAAGATGTCGCTATTCGCTTATCGAAGGCACAAAAGTTCTTAGATTCCTTGCATTCAGGTTATCGGTTGCTCGTCTATGACGGAGTTCGTCCAGTGCAGGTACAAAAAGAAATGTGGGATGCCTTGGATTCAATTCCTCCATTGAACAGGGGCAAATTTGTTTCAAATCCAGCGTTGGGAAGTGTACATAATTTTGGTGCGGCGGTTGATTTGACAATTCTTGACGCAGAAGGACAGCCGCTGGACATGGGGGCTGGATATGATGATTTTCGGAGAATAGCATTCCCAAGTCTGGAGGCATACTTTTTAAAGACGGGTGAATTATCCAAAGAACAATACGAGAACAGAAAGCTTTTAAGAAAGGTAATGCGTTCCCAAAAGTTTAGCAACATACCGAGTGAGTGGTGGCATTTCAATGCTTGGTCCCGCATAACGGCTTCACATAAATACCAATTGTTGGATTCTGAATCTGGAGATTCTCGCTGGTTCAAAATTGTAGCAAAGGATACGGTGGTCATCGATTCGCTTACTATTCCAGCGATTGACTAGAAATCTATCCTTTAATTCTGGTATGAAATATTTCGGCAACCTCAAGCCAGTCTTGTTCGCTTAACATTCTTGGGAAGGTGTCCATGACCTTGTCGTTTTTGTCTAACATGATAAATGTGGGATACTGAACTTTAGTACTATTCATTAAGTGATCTATCAATTGATGATAGCCTTCATTTATTCCAGTTTGGACATAATAAAATGTGCTATCCATATACTCAATCGGAAGCTCGTAAGTGTTTTCTATTTTGTAGAATAGCATAGCTCCATCCAATGCGATTGCCAATTTTTCTGAGCTTTCAACTGCCTTTTGAGCGTTAGGACATATTCTGCACCAATCTGCACTTATGAAAATAATTTTATAATGTGAGGTGTCGGCAGTTAATTGCGAAATTGATTTCATCTCTATTCTTTCTTGTGAAAGAGCACCGAATGCAATCCAAGAAAGTAATATGGTGGTTACCGTTTTCATTTTAGGGTGTATCGAACTCCAAGGAAGCCACGAATTCCCTGATTTGGTGCGTAAACATAAGATGGGTCAAAGGTCAGACCGTAGGGGTTATCAGCTGTTGCAATTGCATTTCCATCTACGTCGAAAGAAACGTTCTGGTCAAATGGATCGTCACTATTGGCGATGATAAAGGGTGTGTTATTGTTTGGTGTCCAATTCAGTAGATTTTTCACGCCGCCATAAATCTCCCATGATTCAAAACCTTTATAGGTTACTTGAATGTTTTGTAGGCTCCACCATGGTGAATATTGTGCGCGTGGGTCGAGGTCGTTTAACAGCGGAAGACGCATTGGACTGTACAAATTTCCAGTATAATCAATACTGACTTTGAGTTTGGGAATCGTGTAAGAAGCACTCCAAGTTCCTGTTAAATTCTCCGTAAGAATCTGTTGTGTTTTCACTCCTCCTTCAAATGTCGCAATGTCCATTAATGTTCCTCCAACCTGTAGCTTTAAGTTGCGGACAACATTCAAGTCGATTTTAAGACTAATTCCTTGACTAACGGCATGAGAGCTTAGGTTTTGATAGTAAATTTTGTTCGGGTCTGACTCGTAATCTGCGATGATACGGTTTGTGAAATACGTATAGAAAGCCGTGAAATCCAATCCGATGAATTTATTCTTTTTCGTTACAATGGATTTGGTGAAATTGAGATTTCCGTTGTATGATTGCTCTGGCGAAATATCGTCTTCAATGAATACTTCACGCGCTCCTGTTAATGCTGCATGATCTTCTGTGAAAATATTGACCACACGATATCCAGTTCCTGTGTTCAATCGCAGGATGTTGTTGGTGTTGATTGTCCACTTATAGCCTAGACGAGGGGTGAAGATCGCACCATGTATGGAATTGTTGTCGTACCGCAATCCTAATAATAGCTTGTGCTTCTTGTT
>CAJQJL010000007.1 GCA_905478665.1 uncultured Flavobacteriales bacterium | reverse complement strand
CGCCTCCCAAAAGTTGGGGTCTTTTTCAATCGCCATGTTCATAAGGCGAATTCCTTCACGAAAGTTTGGAAGGTTAGTAGTGTGGTCAATTGATAAGCTAGGAGCTTCTTTTCCCTGCTCAAATAATTTTATTGCCTTTTTGTTTTTTGTAGAATAAAAAGACTGTGGTTGAGCTATCGAACAACTGTAAAAAAAGAGTGAGCTGAGAAGAAAAAGGAAAAGTTTCATATTAAGGTACATTCATTATTTTATGTGTCTGCAAAGAAATTTTCCAATGTGGATGTTCCTTTACATAATCAATTATGATTGGCAAAAACCGTTCCTGTTTCGACCATTCTGGTTGTAAATACAATTTACAGTTTGAAGATACTTTTTTTGCATGACTTTCTGCCCATTCAAAATCGGATGGATGACTGATGATAATTTTTAGCTCATTTGCTAATTCATATGCTTCGTCCACAGGAGCTTTAAACTTTTTGGGTGAGAAGCAATACCAATCAATGGTTCCCTGTAGCGGGTAGCATCCAGAGGTTTCTAAAGCAATCTCAATTCCAGCAGTCTTCAAAGCTTCCGTTAGGCCAGTCAAGTCGTGCATACACGGTTCTCCGCCGGTAATAACGCAGAAGTTCGTATTGGTATCACTTATTGCTTGAATAAGTTCTTCCGTTGTCTTAAAATCATTGTTGTTGATTTCCCAACTTTCCTTCACGTCGCACCATACACAACCCACATCACAACCTTCTGTACGAATAAAGTACGCAGCTCTCCCACTGTGGTAGCCTTCACCTTGAATGGTGAAAAAATGTTCCATAATAGGAAGTGATTCGGCCATTTTGTCTTGAGAGAATTTCATAGCCTCAAAAATAACAAAAAGGCTTTGTTCAATGGCTATTTGTCAAGAGAACTGAGATTATCGATCTCTTGAATAAATAACTCAATTTCTCCTGCTTCATTTGTTCTGAAGTTACGAGCGAATTTGACATTTTCCAGCCACTGTTCTTGCGCATAAGAACGTCTTTCCATTACGACTTGACTGTGCGTTTCATCAAAGGCTTCAACGAGAATAATGAGTTCTGCATTGCGTGACTTTACTTCCTCAAATGAAGCGTTGAATAGCGGCGACTCTTCGTTGATCTCGTGCACAACTGTCCATGTTAATGGAAAGAAGTCGATGGTGTCAATCTCTAATGGAACACGATGATACTCTTTTACAGTATCCTCTGGTGCAGCGCTTTTGTCGAGGATCAAGATTACTTTCACCGAGCTATTTAACAGAATCGAATTTCGCTGATTGACCATTTTAAACATTACGGCGTTACCGTTCTTGTAAGGCGTGATAAGTACATTTTTCGAAAAGGCAATTTTACTCGATGGTTTTGAGAACCGTCCGTAGAGTAAACCAGTTATCAATGCGATCGCCATTAACCCAAGAAAAGACTCAAATGCCGCAACGATGTTGGTGCCAAGACCAAGCGGGGATAAATGACCATAGCCTACGGTCGTAAATGTTTGAACGGAGAAAAAGAAAGCGTTTAGAAATGGAGAATGTAAATCGTTGACTCCAGAGATTTCATTTATTCCAATAAGAACATAAATGCAGGCAAATAGAACGTTAATTAAGAAATAGGCGAGTAAAGAGAGTCCAAGGAACTGCCACCAATTAAGATCTATTAGAAACTTGTAAAAATCACGAACACGTCTAAGTCCACCATGCCGCTTGATGTTGTAAGACCCGTCTTCATTAATAAGACGACGTATTTTGTTTTTGTAATTTGATCCTAGACCTGGATCATTAGTCTTCGTCATTTGGCGAATTTAATGAAGACGATTCAATTTGTCGATATGTGGTACCAATTGTCTGTCAATCGATGGTATTCCTCTAGGAAACGGTGAAGCATGCCATTCTTTTGCCCAGGCTTTAAGAAGTAAGACGTTTGTGAAATGTTTTCGAATGATTTTCTGATCAATTCAAGGATGTTCGATCCAATCAACATTTCTGATGTTTGAGTGTCGAAATTATAGTTCTCAAAAACAGTTATTATCTTGTTCTTGTTTCTCAGTTCTTCCAATGAGGGATCCTTTTTTCTTTGCAATTCATCCAGAAATGGAAGAAGCCTTGCGCTTAGGTCCACGAAATGACGTAAAATTAGATTCGCCTCATTGATTTTGTCAATCTCCTCTGCCTTCATGATTTCTAGTGTATTACGTTTCATCTATTAATAAAACGTCACTCGTTTCGGAATAGTTGATTGATTGGGTAGCTCAATTAACATTTGACGGTTCTTAATTATCAAAAGGAATATTTCATCGAAGACTAGAATGTCATATATTTGTCGGAAACTAATTTCAATCAATATGAATAAAATATTATTATTTACTGTCGCTAGTTGCGTTGGTGTATTTGCTTTCGGGCAAGGTCAGATAACGAATGGAGACATGGAGCAATGGGAAGCCGTTGCTGGAAACGAAGAGCCAGTTAACTGGAACAGTTTTTTAACTGGTTCGGGTACTTGGTCAAGTTTTGCAAATAACCAAATCGAACAATCTTCAGATGCACGTCCTGGATCTGCAGGGACAAAAAGCTGTAGAATATGGGCGAATAGTATATTGGGAATTGTTGCAAATGGGAACGTGACTTTGGGACGAATTGAAATGGGAAGTACAACACCTACTGCTCCTGAAAACTATAATTATTCAATTACGGCAAACTCTGATTTTTCACAAGCATTAACAGATCAGCCTGATTCAATTGTTTTTTGGGCAAAGTATATTCCAATAGACGGAAATGATATCGCGCGTATGAAGGCGACATTGCATACAAATTACGATTACCGTGATCCAGAGGATGCTGCTTCTTCTGCAGAAGTTGTTGCAACAGCTGTGTTGAATTATCCAAGTACTTCAGGAAGTTGGATGCGTTTTGCTGTTCCTTTTAACTATACAGGACCAGCGTCAATTGCTAACCAGGCGTACATTCTTGTGACATTTACAACCAATGAAGTTGGTGGTGGAGGAACTGCAAACGATCAAGTTTTTATTGATGACGTTCAATTAATCTACAACCCAGTAGGAATAGAAGAAAACATAAATGATGGAATCGTTGTTTCAATGAACAACACTACAAGCGCAATTAGAGTAATGTCTTCAGAGGTGTTGGTTGGTGATTACACTGTATATAACGTGATGGGACAAGCTGTTCAATCAGGTGAAGTAGAAAATGAAATTCCTTTTACAAAAGGATCTGGAGTTTACTTTGTGCACATTGCAGCGAATAACAAAACTTACAAATTCGAAATCTTGAAGAATTAAGATAAGAAAAAAAGCTATTTTCGGGTCGTATAATACTATACGGCCCTTTTTTATGGAACTTATGAAGAAAGTACTATTTGGAGTATTTGTTTTGATTGGATTATTCTCTCAGGCACAGACTGGGAAGTTGAAAGGAATTGTTGTAGATGAGAAAGGAGATCCGATTATGGGAGCTTCAGTTATCTATAAGGCGGATGTCACCATTGGAGCAAGCACTGACTTTGATGGAAAGTATGAAATGGAATTGCCAACGGGAGATGTGAGAATCATCTGCCGGTATTCTTCTATGGTTACAGATACATTTAGTGTAACAATAGGAGAAGGATTAACATTAAGCCATGACATTAAACTTTTACCCTTCTTTGTTCAGGATATTGAGCAGATGGAGGTGAAGGTTGGGAAGTTCGATAAACCTCTGGAAGATCAAACGGTTACAATGATCGTTTTGCGACCAGAAATCATTGAAAATAAGAACACGCGAAGTATAGAGACGGCATTGGATCAAACCCCTGGACTTAATATTTTGGATGGGGAGCCACAGATTCGTGGTGGTTCAGGTTTTACATTCGGAGTTGGATCGAAGGTAGCCGTTATTGTGGACGATATGCCAATGCTTTCTGGTGATGCTGGACGACCTGAATGGGGATTTATTCCAGTTGAAAATATTCATCAAATTGAGGTTGTCAAAGGTGCAGCTTCAGTATTGTCTGGAAGTTCAGCGCTATCAGGATCTATTCACATTCGAACAGCTTATCCGAAAGCAAAGCCAAAAACAAAGGTGAACGTGTACACAGGAATGTATTCGAAGCCAGGAATAGAAGGTGCAGCTTGGGGGAACAATTTTCCATTAATAACTGGTGCAAATATGTTGCATTCCCGGATGGTGAAGAATTGGGATCTTGTTTTTGGAGCAAACGTAAATTATGATCACGGTTACATAGGACCTCCCGTAACAGATGAGTTCGTTACGGAAGACACAATTTCAAATTTCAATGAGCAGCAAATGTCTGCGAAGCGTGCACGATTCAATTTCAATATTCGTCACCGATCAAAGAAATACAAGGGAATGAGTTACGGAATAAACGGTAACGTCATGTATTCTCAATCGAACATGTCATTTGCATGGCTGAATGATTCTAGTGGATTGTATTCTGGTTATCCAGGTGCCGTTTTCCTTCGAAATCAGTTTATTTTCAATGTTGATCCTTTCCTAAACTTTCACACACAGACAAATGGAAAGCACAACTTCAGAACGCGAATTTTACATGCGGATAATGAAATGACGGCAAATCAGTCAAATCGTGCTACGACCTACTATGGAGATTACATGTTCCGAAAGACCTACGTGAATTTATTTGATTTGGATTTCGTTGGTGGTGTAACAGGAACGTATACGAACTCTTTTGCAAATTTGTATGTTGGTTCAGGGAGTCCAAGCAACAAAATGCTGAATGTTTCGGCATATACGCAGTTGGAAAAGAAGTTTAAGAAGACGCTCAATCTCTCTGTAGGTGGTCGACTTGAATATTTCGCGTTGAATGATACGATCACAGCGTTAAAGCCAATTTTTCGAGCGGGAACAAGCATTAAGTTGTACCAAGAAACGTATTTGCGTGCATCCTACGGACAAGGCTATCGATTCCCAACAATTACTGAGCGATTTATTCGGACAGGAGTAGGGAACTTTGGTGTTTTTCCAAATCCAGAATTGAAACCTGAAAGCAGCTGGAATGCTGAAGTAGGAATTAAACAAGGGTTGAAGTTTGGTGGAATTTATGGGTATTTAGATGTTGCTGCTTTCTGGCAGGAGTATCAGAATACAATCGAATACCTCTTCGGTTTTTGGGGAGATGATCCATCTGACCCAAGTAATTTTGCGGGATTCAAATTCATGAATACTGGAGAGTCGAGAGTTCTCGGAATTGATGCTTCATTTGCTGGAAAAGCGAAACTTGGTAAATCTGTCGATATGACCTTCATCACAGGATATAACTACATTGTTCCGAAGACACTATCTCCTGATTTGGTATATGCAAATGATCTAATCGTTGGGGATTATAGTTATAATTCTACTTCGTTGGATTCTTCTTCACGAATTTTGAAGTACAGGTTCTTACACAATGTCAAAGGTGACGTCGAATTCACGATCAAGAAAAAGTTCAGCATTGGATTCAGTGCCAAGTACTTTAGCAAGATTATCAATATGGATGGGGTAATCGAAGATTTCGAAAACATTACTGATAACTCACCTTTTATTCAGGATATTCGATACATGGACTATTATGAAAACCACCGTTTCGGAAATTGGATTTTTGATGCACGTGTGTCGTACAATATCAATGAGAAACATAAGGTTGCCGTGATTAGTGCAAACTTCATGAATCGGTCTTACTCGTTACGCCCATTGAAGATCGAGCAACCGAGAACAATCATGCTGCAGTATTCGTTTAAGCTCGATAGAAACAGCTAGGGTGCTTGCAAGGTTAGAGAAAAGTCCATTGTGGGGATTGCACGCCTATATTCATTATGTGATTCTTGCATTAAGTCTTCTCAACATCGGTAGAATCCTTGAAGGGATACCCTACTTTTATTATAACGAAGGGTTTTCATTGGCTCTAAGTCTTCTTGGCATTTTCATTTTTATTCTTGAATTAAAAAAAGTCGAGTCAGCTAAGTATTTGATGATCCTTTGGGTCGCACCTCAGTTTTTTGAGTATATCGAGCAGAGTATTTATAGTTCTCACATTAGATTGCAATATAATCTCTCGCAGGGATTTTCTATTCCTCTAGGATATGAGATGAATGCACATTTTATTGGTTATTCGTCAACACCAGATATTTTTAGTGTGAATATTGTTGCTTTGATGATTTTTGCAGTAATTCTTTTCAAGTTCAAGAATCCAGTGCTTGGTAAGGAACTTCGGGTTCGATCGCTCGATGTTGAGAAGAAGCTGGATTTTAAGACTGCGGTAACGAAAATTTTCAGAACGGAAGATGGACAGAAATTTTTCATTCTTGATAAGATCATTGGTGATGAAACTTGGGTTCTTTACCTCTTAAAAACACAAAAAATTGATCCCCGGGTTTATGGTAAAGCGTATGATTTGTGCGCAGTGGATTCTGAACTAACCCGAAAAAAGGAAATAAAAGCCAGTTCTTTCCGAAAAATTTCTTCGGTTTATATAACCTTTGAAAAAGGCAAAAGGTCACCTATAAACGATGCTGTCATAGATGATCCAATCTAGGCGTTGAGCGCAATCATATTTCCCTTAGGATAAGATCATATTTTGAATTCTAATAATTGTTGTACTTTCGCTTCGACTTTAGGCTCACGCGTTGTGATTAAAAAGGAATCTGGTGAAAATCCAGAACTGTATCTGCAGCTGTAAGCACTAAAAGTCGGTTTTAACAGGTCACTGTTCCAAACTCAAAAAGGAATGGGAAGACAAAATCGATAAGGTGTAAGTCAGAATACTTGCCAAAGTCATTGATTAAAGAAGACTTCAGATAAAGGTCGGATTTAGTATGGCTTTGTGGCATACCATTTTCTTCAACTGACTTCTTCAACGTTAAACATTTAATTAATTAAACGATGAAGAAAAATTACGTATTAGCAGCAGCTTTAATGCTTGGAGCAACAACACAAGCACAGGTAACCGTTGACTTTGATTCTTATGCGCTTTCGTCGGAATCTTTGGATAATGGTTCCGCAGGAAATGGAGATTTCATTTTTGACGAACTCCAATTTAACAATGTCTACGACACGGTATGGGGCTCCTGGGATGGATTCTCCATTTCAAATGTAACAGACAACACAACGCCTGGATGGTCAAACCAATACAGTGCATTCCCTGGGGCAGGAAGTGACAGTTCTGAAAATTATGCGGTCGCTTATCGTATTCCGCAAATAATAGGAACAACAGAGTATGTGCAAATCTATTCTATGAAAATTACAAATGCCACGTATGCCGCAATATCAATGAGAGACGGTGATACATTTGGAAAACAATTCGGATCGCCAAATGACGCGAACGGGCAGCCTGATGGAACGAACGGTGAAGACTTTTTCAAAGTATGGATCATTGCGGAAGATTATTCTGGATGGCAGAAAGATTCCATTGAGTTCTTCTTGGCCGATTATCGTTTTGCAGACAGTACACTCGATTATATTGTTGACTCCTGGGTAGAAGTAAACCTGTATGACTCCCTTGGTTTTCCTCCACATTCGCTCAGTTTTCGCTTTGAATCGTCGGACAATGGGCAGTTTGGAATGAACACTCCAGCGTATTTCGCCGTTGACGAATTTGTCTACGCTTGGCCAATTGGTGTCGACGAAAACAGTGCTTCATTGGTTCGAGTTTACCCAAATCCAGTGAAAGATATATTAATGATTGAAGGGGAAGTGGGGACTGTTCGCGTTTATGATTTGAATGGTCAGGAGTTCTACGAATCAGGACATATTCAGAAATCAACCATCGACTTTTCAAATTTATCTTCTGGCGTTTATTTCGTTGAGTTGACTACCAATGCTGGGACATCTATTCAGAAAGTAATCAAGTAAATTAATTGGGGAGTTCGCTTCTCCATTTATGCATTTTCTAGCAATCATAGTGCTGTTTTTTTCCTTGTCCGCTTATGGGCAGCAGGATACTATTCAAGAAGTTGAAGAAATGGTTGTTCGGCAATCTGTTTCCCATACTGTTGTTCCTCAAAAAAGAGTGATAACGATCATTTCAGAGGATCAAATTCGGGAGTTGCAACCGAATGATCTTGGAGATCTTTTGCGCAAAATTTCTGGAGCCAATTTAAAGTCTTATGGCGGACTTGGTGGATTGAAGACGGTTTCGATGAGAGGCCTTGGAGCAAATCATACTGCCATTGTTGTTGATGGGTTTGGTGTACAGAATACACAAACGGGACAAGTCAACCTTGGGCAGATTCAAACAGAAAACCTTGTGGGAGTTGCCAGTGCGAAAGGAAAACCATGGAGCTCGAGTATTCCCGTTTCTTCTCAACTGTCTGGAAGTTCTATTCTTGTTCAGAGCTTTGAAAACACCTTTATGAATGATGATACGCTTGGAATTCGGGCAAGTGTGAAGTACGGCTCGTTCAATCGGGCAGATGCGTACTTGGGTGTGAAGTACAACCCTAATATTGTCTTGTTAAGCGCTTTTGGAGGAATGAGAAGGGCTTCTGGGGCATATCCATATCAATTCGAAAATGGGTTGCAGACGATTGATGCTGTGCGTCAGAATAATGACTATGAAGATGTTAATTTTGGCGGAACGTTTGGACTGAAT
>CAJQJL010000006.1 GCA_905478665.1 uncultured Flavobacteriales bacterium | reverse complement strand
CTACGCTTGTGGAAACCATAAGTAGTAAACAAAAAAGTAGTTTCATTATAAATCGTTTTAGGTAGGACGGCTACGTTATTAAATAGTTGCGTGAAAATTAAATTTCCAGTGCAAAAATATCGTCTCTAGATGTAAAACAGTGCCTTCTGTTCGTTTTTTAACTTTATAGTTAAATCCCTACAGAAATTTAAACGACTTTCCAGGGTATACCGCTGTTTGACCTAATTCCTCTTCAATGCGAAGTAACTGGTTGTATTTAGACATTCTATCACTTCGTGAAGCTGAACCCGTTTTAATCTGTCCGCAATTTAAAGCTACCGCTAAATCTGCGATCGTATTATCTTCCGTTTCACCACTTCTATGGCTCATCACGGAAGTATAACCATTTCGAGTTGCCATCTGAACAGCCTCAATTGTTTCAGTCAATGTTCCGATCTGATTAACCTTAACCAATATTGAATTAGCAATGTTTTCCTCTATTCCTCTTTTCAGACGCTTGGTATTGGTAACGAACAAATCATCTCCGACAAGCTGAACCTTTTCACCCAAGGCTTTTGTTGCCAAATCCCATCCGTTCCAATCATCTTCATCCAATCCATCTTCGATAGAAGCAATTGGGTATTTATCGCACCAGTCTTTCCAGAATTCCACCATCGCTTCCGAGGACATTCTTTCTCCCGTAGATTCAAATACGTAGACCTTATTCTCTTTATCATAGAATTCAGAAGCAGCAGCGTCTAATGCAATCCATACATCTTCTCCTGGTTTGAATCCCGCTTTTTCAATAGCCTCTAAGACCACCTGAATAGCTTCTTCGTTTGAACCTAAATTTGGTGCGAATCCGCCTTCATCTCCCACATTTGTGGACATCCCTCTACTCTTCAGTACATTCTTCAAGTGATGAAAAATTTCTGTTCCCCAACGCAAGCCTTCTGAAAAAGATTCTGCTCCGAAGGGCATTACCATGAATTCTTGAATATCAATTTTGTTGTCGGCATGCGAACCTCCGTTCAAGATGTTCATCATTGGAACAGGCATTGTTACGGCTCCAACTCCACCCACATACTTAAACAAGCTAAGTCCTGATTCATCAGCAGCTGCTTTAGCTACCGCCAATGAAGTTCCAAGAATGGCATTTGCACCAAGATTTGATTTATTATCTGTACCATCAAGCGCTAATAACTTTTCATCAATTGCTTTTTGATCACAGACATCAAACCCTCTTAATGCTTCATCAATAAATGAGTTTACGTTTGCGACTGCTTTCAAAACACCTTTCCCCAAATAAACAGTAGGGTCACCATCTCGTAATTCAACTGCCTCGTGAACACCTGTTGAAGCTCCCGAAGGAACTGCAGCTCTGCCCAACACTCCTGAGGTAGTGATTACATCAACTTCAACTGTTGGATTTCCTCTTGAATCCAAAATTTGGCGTGCAATTACTTTCGCTATTAAACTCATTATTTATTGTTTTTCATCAGTTAATAATCTAATCTTTCAATCCTCAGATGGAACCGTTTGAGAAAACATACCCGCTAAGGATGTCAACAATTACTGCTATCGCGCTTGTTTCATATTGGTTACAAACTGATCAAACAGGTATCTTGAATCATGAGGTCCTGCAGAAGCTTCTGGGTGATACTGAACAGAAAAGACTGGTTTATTCACCAATTCTATTCCAGCAACAGTATCATCGTTTAAATGGATATGTGTCACATTCACTTTGTCATTTGCCTCTGTACTCTCTTTAGAGATAACGAATCCATGATTTTGAGATGTAATTTCACCTTTCCCAGTCTTCAAATTCTTTATTGGATGGTTAATTCCTCTATGTCCATTGAACATTTTTTCTGTTTTCAATCCTTGGCTTAGTCCAAGAATTTGGTGACCAAGGCAAATTCCAAAAACAGGCTTTCCTTGCTCAACTATTTCGTTTACCAAATCTACAGACTTTGGCATCGCAGAAGGATCTCCAGGTCCATTCGAAAGCATATATCCATCTGGATTAAATGCCTTCATGTCTTCTATTGAAGAATTAAGTGGAAAAACTTTTACATGACACCCTCTGTCTGCAAGGCATGAGACGATGCTTCTTTTTACTCCAAAGTCAATCAAGGACACTTTATATTCAGCTCCTTCTGGTTTAACTTCATAGGCCTCCGCAGTTGCTACTTTAGATGAAAGTTCCAATCCATCCATTGAAGGTACTTCTGCAAGTTTTTTCTTTAGTTCATCAAGATCTGTCACATCAGAAGAGATAATGCAATTCATTGCCCCTTTGCTACGAATGTGACGCACTAATGCGCGTGTATCGATGTCTGAAATTCCTACTTTATTGTCATCAATCATGTACTCATTCAGAGACTTCATTCCTGAAGGACGCGAATAGCCGTCAGAGAATTTCTTGATGATCATTCCAGCAACTTTCATCCCTTCTGATTCAACTTCGTCAGCATGCACTCCGTAGTTTCCAATATGTGCAGTTGTCATGATTAAAACCTGCCCATAATAGGATGGGTCTGTGAACACTTCCTGATACCCTGTCATACCTGTATTGAAAGCAATCTCACCAGTTGTGGTACCGATTTTACCTATGGCCACACCATGAAATGTAGTCCCGTCTTCAAGTAGTAAAATCGCTGATTTTTTATCCTCCATACCGAAAAAATTTTTACAAAGTTAGTAATCAAATTCGAAAGATTTCGCCAAAGTTATCCACAAAAAAAGGGCGATGTAAACATCGCCCTTCTCTAAATCTATTTGAGATTACTTCTCTTCCTTTGCCTCATCAGCATTGTCAGATGAATCATCTTCTTTCTTTTCTTCTTTCGCTTCTGCAGCTGGTGCTTCTTCGGTTGCTGGTTCTTCAGCCTTAACCTCTTCTGCAGCAGGAACTTCTTCAACTACTTCTGCTTCAGGTGTAGCTTCTTCAGTTTTCACTTCTGACTCTGCAACTTCAGTTGCTGGCGCTTCTGCTACAGCTTCTTCTGTTCCTTCAGCAGCTGGTGCAGCTTTCGCTCCTTCACCACTTCCACCACGACGTGAACGACGTGTTGTCTTCGTTGCTGATTCGTTTGAATAAATTTCATTGAAATCAACCAACTCAATCATACACATTTCTGCATTATCACCCAATCTGTAACCTGTACGTATAATACGTGTATATCCACCTGGACGATCGGCAATTTTAGGTGCTACTTCTCTGAATAACTCTGCAACAACCTCTTTGTTCTGCAAATAACTAAATACTGTTCTTCTTGAGTGAGTAGAATCTGTCTTTGACTTCGTAATAAGCGGCTCTACATATCCTCTCAACGCTTTTGCCTTTGCGAGCGTAGTGTTAATACGTTTGTGCTCAATAAGTGAACATGCCATGTTAGAAAGCATTGCCTTTCTGTGTGCAGTCTTTCTACCTAAGTGATTGAATTTTTTTCCGTGTCTCATAACTTAAATTTCGTAAGTAACGGTTAACTGAGTCGTGTACAAGTATCTCTACAGCTCAGCCACCTATTACGCCATTTTTAATAAATAATTGCGATACTAATCTTTGTCTAATTTGTATTTAGAAACATTCATTCCGAATGAAAGTCCTTTGTTATCCACAAGGTCTTCCAACTCAGTCAATGACTTCTTACCGAAGTTTCTGAACTTCAATAAGTCGTTCTTGTTGTAAGAAACAAGATCTCCCAATGTTTCAACGTCTGCAGCTTTCAAACAGTTCAAGGCACGAACCGAAAGGTCCATATCTACCAACTTTGTCTTCAACAATTGACGCATATGCAATGAAGTCTCATCGAATTCTTCTGTTTCTGCTTTCACTTCGCTATCCAATGTGATACGCTCATCAGAGAATAACATGAAGTGGTGAATCAAAATTTTCGCTGCTTCTTTTAATGCTTCTTTTGGATGAATTGATCCATCAGTTCTGATATCAAAAACCAATTTTTCATAATCCGTTTTTTGTTCTACACGGAAGTTTTCAACTGCATACTTTACGTTCTTAATAGGTGTAAAGATAGAGTCAACGAAAATCGTTCCGAAAGGCGCTGCGCTGTCCTTGTTCTCTTCAGCTGGAAGGTAACCACGACCTTTAACGATCGTCAATTCCATTTCCAACTTAACAGAAGGCTCCATGTTACAGATAACTAAATCTGGATTCAACACTTGGAACGCAGAAGTGAACTTACCTAAGTCACCCGCTGTTAATTTATCTTGACCAGCAACAGAAACAACGACAGTTTCAGTGTCAGTTCCTTCAATTTGTTGCTTAAATCTAACTTGTTTAAGGTTAAGAATGATCTCAGTAACATCTTCCACAATTCCTTTGATTGTAGAAAACTCATGATCTGCACCCTCAATACGAACTGATGCAATCGCAAATCCTTCCAATGATGAAAGAAGTATACGTCTCAGTGCGTTACCTACCGTGATACCATATCCAGGCTCTAAAGGACGGAATTCGAATTGTCCTTCATGCTCATCCGACTGGATCATGATAACCTTGTCTGGTTTTTGAAAATCTAATATTGCCATTTTTCTTCTTTTTGATTGGATGTCAGTTGCGCGGTTTGAAAGTTTGAAGAAATTCAATCAAACCCTTTGGCCGAGACCCAATATGATTAATTTATTACTTAGAATATAATTCGACGATTAACTGCTCCTTGATGTTTTCTGGGATCATTTCACGTGTAGGAATTCCTACAACTTTCCCTTCCATACTTCCTGGATTCCAGTCTAACCAATCAAAACTTGTTGTCTTCGCTGCCAATGAATTTGAAATAGCCTCTAACGACTTTGACTTCTCACGTACACCGATAACATCTCCAACCTTTACTGTGTAAGATGGAATATTTACCAAACTACCGTTTACAGTAATGTGCTTGTGAGATACTAATTGACGTGCTCCTCTACGCGTTGGCGAAACACCTAAACGGTATACCATATTATCCAAACGTGTTTCACACAATTGAAGTAAGTTCTCACCTGTAATTCCTTTCATACGAGAAGCTTTTTCGAACATGTTCGAAAATTGACGCTCAAGAATACCATATGTATACTTCGCTTTTTGCTTTTCGCCTAACTGAACAGAATATTCAGATTGCTTACCTCTTCTTTTATTAGGACCATGTTGTCCTGGACCGTATTGTCTTTTCTCCAATGACTTGTCTGGTCCAAAGATTGGATCTTTGAAACGACGAGCGATTTTTGATTTGGGACCTCTGTATCTTGCCATTTTTGTTGTTTATATAAAGAGCGGTTATGAATTAAGGCTTGTCCTTCGATAACCTGAGTTGCTCTTACGTTATTATTAAATTATTAAACTCTTCTTCTTTTCGGTGGACGACATCCGTTGTGTGGCATTGGAGTAACGTCAACGATTTCTGTTACTTCAATTCCGAAATTGTGCAAAGATCTGATCGCAGATTCTCTTCCTGAACCAGGCCCTTTTACAAAAACTTTCACTTTACGTAATCCGAAGTCATGTGCTTCCTTCGCAGCATCTTCTGCAGCAACTTGCGCAGCATACGGCGTGTTCTTCTTAGAACCTCTGAAACCCATTTTCCCAGCTGATGACCAGGAAATAACCTGACCAGAGTTGTTCGTTAAAGAAATGATTACGTTGTTGAACGTCGCCTGAATGTGCGCCTGACCAACCGCGTCTACTTTAACTTTTTTCTTTTTTTGATTCGACTTTGCCATTTTATTTAGCTTTTGTGCTTTTACTGAAGTTTCAGCATAAGCGTTAAGTGTTTATTGCTTTCAGTTGAATTGGAATCTCTCGACTCCAGCTCCGCTTCTTTCGATTAAGGGGACGATTATTGAAACAAAATCAACAAGTTGACTTTGTACGGACCGCCTATCCACAGAATCAAAGAACCCAATCCTTTCCGAACTTTCCATTCGGTCCAGATCAGCAGCTTTGCTACTTCTTCTTATTTGCAACTGTTTTTCTTCTACCTTTTCTTGTACGAGAGTTGTTCTTTGTACGTTGACCTCTTAATGGTAATCCACTTCTGTGACGAATACCACGTTGACATCCAATATCCATCAATCGCTTGATGTTAGTTTGAACCTCAGAGCGCAATGCACCTTCAACTTTAATTTCATTCATCGCGGTACGAATAGCTGCCAATTGATCATCGTTCCAATCTTGAACTTTGATGTTTTCGTCAACACCAGCATTACTCAAAATTAATTTTGCTCTGCTTCTTCCGATACCATAGATGTAAGTCAATCCGATTACACCTCTCTTGTTTTTTGGTAAATCTATACCTGAAATACGTGCCATACTTTAAATCTTTTATCCTTGTCTTTGTTTGAATTTCGGATTCTTCTTATTAATCACGTAAACTCTACCTTTTCTCTTTACAATCTTGCAATCTACAGATCGCTTCTTTACTGATGCTCTTACTTTCATCTTTGTTCAATTAATCTATTTTCAACATCTGGGGTTTAAGGTTAGCTTTTCCAAAGCGTCTGGCTCATTGCCTTTACTTCTTGAACTTCCCGTTCATCCCTATCGAAAACTTCGTTTTGTCTATTTATACCTAAATGTTATTCTACCTTTTGTTAGATCATATGGAGACATTTCCACTTTCACCTTATCTCCTGGAAGAATTTTGATGTAATACATTCTCATCTTCCCTGAAATATGTGCCGTGATAACGTGACCATTTTCAAGTTCCACTCTAAACATTGCATTCGACAATGCTTCTATGATAACCCCATCCTGTTCTATAGATGCTTGTTTCGCCATAATTACATTCCTGATAATTCACCTTGGTTTCTTCTTCCCTTAATTCTCGTTCCTTCCATCAGACCATCCATTTGACGGTTTAATAGATAAGACTCTACTTGCTGAAGGGTGTCTAATACTACACCTACCATAATTAGCAATGAAGTTCCTCCAAAGAACATTGCAAACGCATCATTCACTCCTGCCAATTTGGCGATTGCTGGGATGATTGCAATAAACGCAAGGAACATTGATCCTGGGAAGGTAATTCTTGACACTAATGAATCAATATAACTCGCAGTGTCTTCACCTGGTCTGATTCCTGGAATAAATCCACCACTTCGCCGCAGCTCATCGGAGATTTTTCTCGGGTTAATCATAATCGCAGTGTAGAAGTATGTAAATACAATAATCAACAGTGCTAACACTGCATTGTATCCAAATCCGTAAATATCACTGAAGTTTCGTGAAATAAATCCACCCTCTGATCCACTTGAGAAGATCATCACAGGGACTGTCATAATCGCCTGAGCGAAAATGATTGGCATTACTCCTGATGCATTCACCTTAATTGGCAAGTAGCTACGTGCTCCTTGATCTTCTGCTGATCTCGCTCCGACTACACGCTTAGCTGTATTCAGTGGCACTTTCCGCACTCCTTGTACAATGAGCACTGTTCCCAGTACTACTACCATGAACATGAAGATTTCAAGAACAATCTTAATCAAGTTACCTGATTCAACAGCGAAACCAAATTCCGCCATAAATGCTTCAGGTAATCTTGCAAGAATACCTACAGTAATTAACAAGGAGATACCGTTTCCAATACCTTTGTCTGTAATACGCTCACCGAGCCAAACAGCGAACATTGCTCCTGCTACCAAAACGATAACTGATTGCGTCCACCATAAAGTTCCTCCATCTTCTGGAAGAGCTCCTTTGTTAGCAACATACAACGTCAAGTAACTTGGCGCCTGCAAAGCACAAATGACAATCGTAAGAATTCGCGTATAATTATTAATACGCTTTCTTCCTGATTCTCCTTCCTGCTGCATTTTCTGAACGGCTGGAACTGCCATTCCCAAGAGCTGCATAATAATCGAAGCACTAATGTACGGCATGATACCCAATGCCATAATTGAAGCGTTCGAGAATCCACCTCCAGAGAAGAGCGATAATAGGGTCTCCAACATATTCTGATCACCACTTGCTTGTGCTGCAGCCAAAGCTGTATAATTCACACCTGGCAAGATGATAAACGATCCGATTCGATAGATAAGAATTAGGCTTAACGTAAGAATAATACGTTTCCTTAATTCCTCTACCTTCCAGATATTCTTTAAACTATTTATAAATCGTTTCATTGGTAAAAAATGTTGGCAAAGTTAATTAGATTTCTGTACAATTCCCACCTTGTTCTTCAATTGCTGCCTTAGCAGTAGCTGAAAACTTGTGAGCCGACACATTGATCTTTGTCTTTAATTCACCTCTACCTAATATTTTTACTAGCTCGTTTCTAGAAACTAATCCATTGTCTTGCAATACTTCAGGTGTAATTTCTTTCACCTTCTTACGCTCAATCAATGCTTGAATAATATCAAGATTAATTCCCTTGTACTCTACACGATTAATATTTTTGAAACCGAATTTAGGAACACGTCTTTGAAGTGGCATCTGACCTCCTTCAAATCCAATTTTCCGAGAGTATCCAGATCTAGACTTTGCTCCTTTATGTCCACGTGTAGCAGTACCACCACCACCCGATCCATGACCACGAGCAATTCTCTTTCTATTTTTTGTTGACCCCTTAGCTGGAGTTAAATTATGTAAATTCATCTTAAATGCTTTTTATAGTTTACTCAACAACCTCAATGAGATGTTGAACCGCTTTAACCATTCCTAAGATTTGTGGAGTTGCTTCATGCTCTACAGTATGATTCAACCTTCTTAATCCTAATGCTTTAATCGTAGCCTTTTGTCTTGCTGGTCGATTAATAGCGCTTCTCGTTTGCTTAATTTTAATTTTCGCCATGATGCTCTATTTAACCGTTAAACACTTTGTCAAGGCTCACTCCTCTCTGCTTAGAAACAGCGACTGCATCTCTCATTTGAGAAAGTGCATCGATTGTTGCCTTAACAACGTTATGAGGATTTGATGAACCTTGTGATTTAGCCAATACATTGTGAACTCCAACGCTCTCCAATACAGCACGCATCGCACCACCGGCGATAACTCCTGTACCTTCAGATGCTGGTCTCAACAAAACTCTAGCTCCACTGAATTTACCTTTTTGAATATGAGGCACTGTTCCATGCAGAATTGGAACTCTAATCAAGTTCTTTTTCGCATCGTCAATTCCTTTCGCAATTGCTTCAGTTACCTCTTTTGCTTTTCCTAATCCGTGACCAACGATACCATTTTCATCACCAACAACAACAATTGCTGAAAAACTAAATGTACGTCCACCTTTTGTAACCTTCGTTACACGGTTCACGGCAACAAGCTTGTCCTTAAGTTCGACATCCGAAGATGCTACTCTTTTTACTTCCTTTGCCATTCTTATAATTTTAGTCCGCCTTCTCTTGCTGAGTCAGCTAGTGATTTAACTCTACCGTGGTATAAATAACCGTTACGATCAAACACAACAGTTTCTATTCCGGCCTTCTTTGCCTTTTCTGCTACTTCTTTTCCAATAACTGCTGCAATCTCAGACTTTGTCCCTTTTGCTGCTTTGTTCTTAAAAGATCCTGCTGAAACCAATGTTTTTCCAGTTGAATCATCGATAATCTGTGCATAAATCTGCTTATTTGATCTAAACACGGATAAACGAGGCGTAGCTGAAGTACCAGTAATCTTCTTCCTGATTCTTCTTTTAATCTTTGCTCTACGAGCTGTTTTACTAAATGCCATAACTAATTAATGATATCTTATTATTTCGCTGCTGACTTACCAGCTTTTCTTCTGATTTCTTCACCTTTAAATCGAACACCTTTTCCTTTATATGGTTCTGGCTTACGGAGGGATCGAATCTTGGCAGCTACTTGTCCTACTAATTGCTTATCGTGAGACTCTAACATTACTGTTGGTGCCTTACCTTTTTCAGACGTTGTTGATACCTTAATTTCTTTCGGGAGCTCTATAACGAATGGGTGAGAATAACCTAGTGATAACTCTAATGTTTGACCATTCGCGTTAGCACGGTATCCAACACCTACTACTTCTAGCTCCTTTTTGAACCCTTCCGAAACTCCTTGACACATATTGAAAACCAAAGCGCGGTATAAACCATGCTTAGCTCTATGATCAGGTGCATCTGATTCGCGGGTGAAAGTTATTTCTCCGTCCTCTATTTTAAGTTCAACACAAGAATCCATTTCTTGTGTCAACTCTCCTTTAGGACCCTTAACCGTAACCACGTTACCGTCAACTTTCACTTCAACTCCACTCGGGATTGTTACTGGGGATTTACCTATCCTTGACATTTCTTATTAGTCTTTAACTATTAATATACGTAAGCGAGAACTTCTCCCCCTACGTTTTCTCTTGTTGCTTGCTTTCCTGTGATAACACCTTTCGATGTAGAAACGATTGCAATTCCAAGTCCATTCAATACACGTGGCATTTCTTTAGCTCCATTGTACTTACGTAAACCTGGTGATGAGGCTCTTTCCAACTTTGTAATTGCTGGAACCTTCGTTGAGTTGTTATACTTCAACGCAATCTTAATGTTACCTTGCTTGTTGTCATCTTCGAATTTAAAATCGGTGATGTATCCTTGATCGAAAAGAATTTGCGTCATTGCGCGCTTCACATTCGAACCTGGAATTTCAACTACCTTTTTTCTTGCCGCACTTGCGTTTCGAATCCGAGTCAAAAAATCTGCTATTGGATCTGTATTCATATTTCTAAATTGCGGTAACGGTTTTCAATACTACATTGAACCTGAAACCAGTTTATAATTTTACCAGCTTGCCTTTTTAACACCTGGGATCTTTCCATCCAATGCCATTTCACGGAATGTTACCCTTGAAATACCAAACTGACGCATATATCCTCTAGGACGTCCCGTTAATCCACATCTGTTGTGAACACGACACTTTGCTGAGTTAGCAGGCAATTTTTGCAATTTCATCATTGCATCCCACTTTGCTTCTTGCATTTCTTCTGAGTTGTCCGAAGATTTTAAAATTTTCGTTAACTCAGCACGCTTTTCAGCATAACGAGCTGCAAGCTTTTCTCTCTTGCGCTCACGCGCTTTCATTGATTCTTTTGCCATCTCTTTCTATTTTTTTGTGAATGGGAATCCGAATGCGTCAAGAAGGGCTTTTCCTTCTTCATCACTTTCTGCTGATGTAACAAACGTGATATCCATACCCATGATACGGTTCACCTTATCAATATCAATTTCTGGGAAGATGATATGCTCTTTAACACCGAAGTTAAAGTTACCTCTTCCATCAAAACCTTTCGCGTTGATTCCTCTAAAGTCACGCGTTCTTGGAATTGCTACTGAAAGTAAACGATCAAGGAAATCATACATTTTATTTCCTCTCAATGTCACCTTAGTTCCAATTGGCATTCCTTTTCTCAACTTGAAATTAGAGATGTCTTTCTTTGATAAAGTAGCAACCGCTTTTTGACCTGCAATTAATGTTAAATCATCAACTGCTGTATCGACAAGCTTCTTATCTGCTACGGCATCACCGACACCTTGGCTAATTACAATTTTTTGAAGTTTTGGCACACGCATTACCGTCGTGTATCCAAACTTTTCAGTAAGCGCTGGAATGATCTCAGCACTGTACTTTTCCTGAAGTCTTGGTGTATAACTCATTACTTAATTTCCTCCCCGGACTTTTTTGAATAACGTACTAACTTTCCATCCTTGTCCGCTTTACGTCCAGTGCGCGATGCCTGACCGTTGTGAACAACCATAAGGTTTGAAATGTGGATACCTGCTTCCATTTCCACTATTCCTCCTTGAGGATCTGCAGCGCTAGGCTTCTGGTGCTTCTTAACCATGTTAAGACCTGCTACCTTGGCACGCATTTTCTTTCTATCGATCGAAAGAACTGCTCCTTCCTGACCGTTCGATTCACCTGCCAATACTTTGACAGTGTCTCCAACTTTAATGTGTAATTTCTGTTGCATAACTTTACTAATTTTAAAGTACCTCAGGAGCCAATGAGACCACTTTCATGTAGTCTGCATCGCGAAGCTCACGGGCAACGGGTCCGAAAATACGTGTACCTCTCATCTCACCTGTCGGGTTCAACAAAACGCAAGCGTTATCGTCGAATCGAATGTAAGAACCGTCTGCACGACGTACTTCTTTCTTAGTTCTAACTATTACTGCCGTGGCAACTGTTCCCTTTTTGACAGCTCCAGAGGGCATAGCACTCTTAACAGTAACAATGATTTTATCACCAACCGATGCGTAACGTCGTTTTGTACCTCCTAAAACACGGATGCACAAAACAGTTTTCGCTCCTGAGTTGTCTGCTACTGTAAGTCTTGATTCACTTTGTATCATTACTAAAATTATTTAGCTCGTTCTACAATCTCTACTAATCTCCAGTTCTTAGACTTAGACAAGGGACGCGTTTCCATGATGCGAACTGTATCGCCTTCATTGCAATCGTTCTTCTCGTCATGTGCTACGAACTTTGTAGTATTCTTTACGAACTTTCCATACTTAGGGTGTTTTACCTTTCTTTCTACAGAAACTACGACAGACTTATCCATCTTGTCGCTGGTTACGATCCCTATACGTTCTTTTCTTAAATTTCGCTTTTCCATTTGAAGCTGGTTTTACACAAGCAATTAAGCTTGTGCTTCACGTTTTGTTAATTCAGTTTTCAATCGTGCGACCGTTTTCCTTGTATTGCGGATCTGAATTGGGTTTTCCATTGGAGCCACTTTGTGTGCCAACTTCATTTTTGCCAATTGCTCAGAGAAATTCGCAATCGAATCCTTCACGTCTTCAACGGACATTTTTGTGATTTCTGCTTGTTTCATCTTAAATCCTATTTACTTGGTATAACAAAATCCGGACGTGTAACAAATTTACACTTCACCGGTAATTTTTGTGCGGCTAATCGCATTGCTTCTTTAGCTGTCTCATAAGGTACGCCGTCGCATTCGAAAAGGATTCTTCCTGGACGAATTACAGCAACCCAATGACTTGGAGCTCCTTTACCTTTACCCATACGTACTTCAGCTGGCTTAGATGTAACCGGCTTGTCTGGGAAAACGCGGATCCATACTTTCCCTTCACGCTTCATGTATCGAGTAACGGCGATACGTGCAGCTTCTATTTGGCGGGAAGTAAGCCATCCTGGCTCCAAAGTCTTCAATCCGAAAGATCCGAAAGATACAGTGCTACCTCTATGAGCTAAACCTCTGTTTCTCCCTTTCTGAGCCTTTCTAAACTTGGTTCTTTTTGGTGATAACATTTTCTTCTATTGTTAAATTTTATTCATCGTTCCAACGTGTCGGAACTTTCTATCTTTTTGGTCTTCTTTTTCCTCCACCTTGTGGTTTTCTACCACCTTTTTGAGCGGCCATACCGATGTTTGGAGAAAGATCTCGCTTACCAAAAACTTCACCTTTACATATCCAAACTTTGATACCAAGTTTACCATATGTGGTTTGTGCTTCTGCCAAAGCATAATCGATGTCAGCTCTGAACGTATGTAACGGAGTACGTCCATCCTTGTACATCTCTGAACGAGCCATTTCTGCGCCATTCAAACGTCCGGAAATCTTAACCTTGATTCCTTCTGCTCCCATTCGCATTGTACTCGCAATAGACATTTTAATTGCTCTTCTAAAAGAGATTCTTGCTTCCAATTGACGTGCAATTCCATCCGCAACTAATCGAGCATCCAATTCTGGACGTTTCACCTCGAAAATGTTGATTTGGATTTCCTTCTTTGTCAACTTCTTCAACTCTTCTTTCAGTTTGTCAACCTCTTGTCCACCTTTTCCGATGATCACACCTGGTCGCGCTGTATTGATAGTAACGGTTACCAATTTCAACGTTCTTTCGATGATGATTTTAGAAAGGCTAGCTCTAGATAAACGTGCACGTAGGTATCTACGGATTTGATCATCTTCAATGATTTTATCTCTGTAGTTGTCACCTCCGTACCAGTTAGATTCCCATCCTTGGATGAAACCTAATCTATTTCCTATTGGATTTGTTTTTTGTCCCATTTATCTAAAATTATTCTGCGTCCTTAGCGTCTACGACGATAGTAACGTGATTTGACCTTTTTCTAACTCTATGCGCTCGACCTTGCGGAGCTGGCTGAATACGTTTCAACATTGCTGCACTCGCTACTTCGATTGTCTTAACGTACAACGTTTCCTCTTCGATGTTCTTCTCACTGTTCTTCTGTTCCCAATTGGCAATAGCTGAACGTAATAACTTCTCAAGGCTCGTTGAAGCGTCTTTAGAATCATGTTGCAAAATGTTAAGAGCTTTATTTACTTCCACTCCTCTGATGAGATCTGCAACCAATCTCATTTTACGCGGAGCGATTGGAGACTTATTAAGTTTCGCGAATGCGATTGACTTATTTGCCTCTTTTCTTTTCTCCGCTGCTAATCTTTTTCTAGCTCCCATAACTATCTTTTCTTATCTTTTTTTCCACCAGCATGTCCACGGAAGTTACGTGTCGGAGAAAATTCTCCCAACTTATGACCTACCATGTTCTCTGTGCAGAAAACAGGAATAAACTTATTACCATTATGTACCGCGAAAGTTAATCCAACAAACTCAGGAGTAATAGTACTTGCTCTTGACCATGTTTTGATAACTGACTTGCTACCTGAATCTTGTGCTTCATCTACTCGCTTCATAAGCTTGTAATGCACAAACGGTGGTTTCTTTAATGAACGACTCATATCCTAATTATTTTTTTCTTCTTTCGATGATAAACTTATCTGAATACTTCTTCTTCGCACGTGTCTTGTATCCTTTTGCAGGAATACCATTACGTGATCTAGGGTGACCTCCGGAATTCTTCCCTTCACCACCACCCATTGGGTGATCCACAGGATTCATTACCACACCACGTACACGTGGACGACGACCCAACCATCTTGAACGACCAGCCTTACCTGATACCGCTAGATTGTGCTCAGAATTTGAAACAGACCCAATTGTTGCTAAGCATGTTGTTAAGATCATTCTAGTTTCACCAGAAGGCATCTTTACAATTGCGTAACGACCATCTCGAGCGTTCAATTGTGCATAAGTACCAGCTCCACGAGCTATGGCACCCCCTTTTCCAGGCTTCAATTCGATGTTGTGTATTACAGTTCCCAATGGAATGTCCGAT
>CAJQJL010000005.1 GCA_905478665.1 uncultured Flavobacteriales bacterium | reverse complement strand
GTGGCAAAACAGCTGGTCGAACCCCGTGGATTCATGGACAACGTATCAACACAGCTTGTGTGCATTGGCAGGGCAACCTTGTGTAAAGTTGCGCTTCTACGGACGACCGTATTACAGTGAACCGACATATACCAATTACCATTATTTCGCGTTCGATAATATCGAAATCAAGGAAGGTGGAGACGTGGGAATCGTCGCTTTTGTTGAACCGATAGACAATGGCTGTTTGTTTACAACAGCACAAAGTGTGACAGTAGAAGTCTATAACTTTGGATGTTTGCCAATGACGAATGTTCCAGTTAGCTGTGACATAACAGGAGTTTTGACAACAACGTTAACAGGTACCGTCCCAGGGCCAATTGCACCAGGTTCATCCGTGAATTATACCTTTGCAACCACCATTGATATGACCCCACTCGGAGTCTATGATTTTGAAGCATACACCCAATGGCCAGGAGACATCGAAACAAGTAACGATACCAGCAACGTGATCATAAATGTTAATCAGGTTACGATCAACACTTTCCCTTATTACGAAGACTTTAATTCGGGACCTGCATATTGGTTAGCAACTGGATCGAATCCACCACTGAATAACGGACGCCAGTTTCTGCTGGGTGCCTTACCTTATTTGAATGGACCAGAAGGACACGGTGATTCTTGGTATGTTGAAACCACGGTATCCAATCAGGGAGATTACATCTGGGTAGAAAGTCCAGTATTTGATTTCACAGGGCTCAATAATCCAAAGATGCTGTTCGATATTAAACACTCATTGCATAACTCAGATTATTTCCATGTAGAATACACCTTGAATGGCGGAACGACATGGACGCAATTGGGCTCTTCAGCAGATCCATACTGGTACAATACCACAAGTTGGTGGCGAAATTCGTATGCAGCACCAGTTGATGAATGGACAACCGTTGAGATGCCGCTCTGTGGACTCGTCGGTGAGGGCTGTGTGAAATTTAGAATTTATGGACGGCCTTACTACAGTGCGCCAACCTACACGGATTATCATAAGTTCGCCTTCGACAATTTCCACATTACTAACACGCCAATAGATGCTGAGATAATTTATGCGTATGGCTGTTATGGCAGTGAGTACACAGTAGATGTTACAGTATTCAATAATGACCGTTTATGCCTCACGTCCGACACGATTAACTCCATTGACATCAGTTACACCATTGATGGGGGAGCAGTTGTAACGCAAACATTCACAGGATTGAGCATTGCCTTTGGTGAGAGTGGAATAATTTCACTTCCCAACATTACCATTCCAGGGAATTCGAGTACAATGACCATTTGGTGTGCTAGCCCGAATGGCCTTTATGACCACATCTTTGAAAATGACACGCTTGTTGTTAGCTCGAGTACATGGCCAAATTGCAATGACTACTGTTCCAATGCAACCCCCGTCGGTATTGGAACCACGACAATTAGTCAAACAAGTAATGCAAGCACCTCACCGGGAATAGATCCACTCTTCCCATGTGGTAACCCAACATTGGAAAACACGGTTTGGTATTACTTCACAACCGACTCATTGGGAGGAGAGGTAACCGTATCATTCTTAAATACAACGTGTACACCTTCGAACAACGGAATTCAAGTGTCCATAAATGAAATCAACGGACCAGAATGTGATACCGCAAGTTATACCAATGTGTTCTGTGCTAATTACGGAAATATCTCTGATATCATTTGGGGACCATTGGTCTTGCCACCAAACACATTGTATTACATTACCATTGATGGTTACGCTGGAAACGACTGCATCTTTGATTTGGTTATAGAAGGAGCTATCATTCCATTACCAATAGAATTGCAGGCCTTTAGCGGGCAATGCTCGGGGAGTGAAGTTGTCCTTAACTGGGCGACAGTGAGTGAGTACGAAAACGACTATTTTGAAGTACAGCGATCAGAAAACGGTGTTGACTTTAGCACGATAGGAACAGTGATGGGGCAAGGAACTGCGACTTCCCTTCACAATTATATATTTAGAGACGGACAGCCGATCAATGGAATTGGCTATTATCGCTTGAAGCAAGTTGATGTAAGCGGAAATTTCACGTACACGCAAACAATTTCTGAAGAATGCAGAAGCAATGATGAGTGGGTTGAACTCTATCCGAACCCGTCTTCAGGTGAATCCATTCTTACGCTTTACACAAGTTATAGTAAAGAAGCGATTGTTCGAATTCTAGATGTCAATGGACGGCTTTTATCAAGCGAAACGGCGCAGATAGACAACACGATGAAAAAATTGGAACTCAATATTTCAGACGCCAACCCTGGAGTTTATACCGTGTTAGTTGAATTGGAAGAAAAGACGATCACAAAAAAGTGGATCGTTCTTGAATAAAATTCTCCAAGACCTGCACACTGAGCAAGAATAAGCATCGCTTTTGAAGAAACGAAGTGTGCCTTCCACCTTCTAACTTTCCACCATCAAATATCTGTACACTGAGCGAAGCCGAAGTGTAACATCCAATCATCTGAAATCTAATCATCCAACATCTTTTATTCTCCCTCCAAGCAACCCTTTTATTTCAGCAGTTGTATTTACTAAAAACACATACTTATGAAAAATAGAATCCTTACCTTATTTGTTGTCCTTATTGCCGGACTCTCACAGGCAAATGCGCAAGCACAATGCCAGGCAATGTTTCAAGCAAACGGTTGTCCTCAAGTCAGCTTCTTTGATGTTTCTTATTCAGATTCCATGGATCCAATTATTGCATGGAGCTATGATTTCGGCGATGGAAACACATCCACTTCCGCGAATCCTTCCAATACCTATTCAGCCAATGGACTGTATCTTGCGTGTTTAACAATTCAAACATCCAGTGGGTGTTCAAGTACGTTTTGCGACAGTATCTCCATTAATTGCATCGGTGGACAAGGTTCTTGTCAAGCAGATTTCGTTGTAGACGATTCAAGTTCATTTTGTCCAACATTCGCTTTCTTCGATATGTCATCTTCAGCAGCTGGAATTTCCTCATGGTCGTATGATTTCGGTGATGGAAACACATCAAGTGCCTCAAATCCGTCACATACATATGCTGCGAATGGAACGTACAATGTTTGTTTGACAATTATAGCGAATGATAGCTGTTCAAGTACGATTTGCAATAACGTAGTTGTAGATTGCCTCGGTGGACAGGGTTCTTGTCAAGCCAATTTTGCCGTAGATGATTCAAGTTCGGTTTGCCCGACTTTCGCGTTCTATGATATGTCAACTGCAGGTGCTGGGATCTCGTCTTGGTCGTATGATTTCGGTGACGGAAACACATCAAGCTCTGCCAATCCTACACATACATATGCATCGAATGGAATATACACGGTTTGTTTAACGATTATTGCAAGCGATAGCTGTTCAAGCACGTATTGTGAGAACGTAACTGTCGATTGTATCGGTGGACAAGGTAATTGTCAAGCAAACTTCTCTGTAGACGATTCACTTTCGAACTGTCCAACGTTCTCTTTCTACGACATGTCAACTGCAGGTGCTGGAATTTCTACGTTGTCGTATGATTTTGGTGATGGTAACACGTCGAGCTCGGCAAATCCATCACACACGTATGCAGCCAATGGAACATACACAGTTTGCTTGACAATTATTGCAAGTGACAGTTGTACAAGTTCATACTGTCAAACTGTAGTGGTAAACTGCATCGCAGGAATAGAGGAGAATGCGTTCGAAAACATCTTCGTAAGTCCAAATCCAGCAAATTCCATTATCAACCTGAATCTTGAGCAAGCATACGCAATTCAGTATCGCATTGTAGGTCTCAACGGATCAGTATACGCTATTGGCGAAAATCCAGCGACGAGTACACATACCTTCGACATTGGTGTGCTAAGTTCGGGAATGTACCTTCTCGATGTGCAGATCGAAGGTACACGTCAAATCATTCGGTTTATTAAGGAGTAGTAGAGTTAGTTTATAGTTAAGCCGTTTGTAGTAGAGCGCTTCTGAGAAATCGGGAGCGCTTTTTTTTGTTGGCTGCGTTTTCAATTCGATAACTCTGCTTTACTTATACGTATTCACAAACTTTCTGAATTCAGATTGGAAAAGTTCCTTGTCTTCAAAATAGCCTTCATGCGCACTATTCGGCAAGATCACCAATGCTTTATCCGTAAACGATGGACCGCCAATCGAATTGTAGGCGTCATTCCCCATAGCCAAGGTATTCACCCCATCGTGTTCTCCCCAAAGCACAAGTGTTGGTTTGTAGATGTTTGCCATTTGAGGAGACAAGTTCAACTCCAGGATATTGAAGTTTTGCGCCAGATATCCACCATTAAAGAAGATGGATAAGCTCATGTATGAACTCATCACATCTGTTGTAGTTACCGTTCCAGATTCCACTTCAGCATCGGGATCAACCCTGTAGGCATTCGTATTTTTTAAATACTCCACGTATTGGAAATAATTGTCTGGAACTGTCATATCTGGATTTGCTGCACACCAATTTCTTACTGCCGACCAATAAGGAATATCGTTATTGATATCCACCTGAGTTTGTGCATAATTTTCAACCCAATCAACCGATAAAGGGAGACCTTCTAATAGATTGTGTCCACTGTTCATATTGATAAAACCATTGATTTTGCTCTGCTTGTCTGTACTCATATATGCACATCCCAGTGCTCCACCCCAGCTGTGACCGAAGAGAAAAATGGTTGGATTGTCGTACCTGACTTTGATTGTTTCTACAACAAGATCCAGGTCTTCCACAAACTGATCTACCGTAAACGTACTTGGATCGGGATTTCCTTGTGCCATTCCAGATCCTCTCTGATCCCAATAAACCATTGCAAAATCATCTCCTAATTCCTGAAATACAGGAATAAATGTTGCCTGCGTTGCATTTCCTCCTGGGCCTCCATGCAAAAAAATGACGAATACATTTGAGTTAATGTTTCCTTTTACAATGACAGGCATTATTGCCCCGTCGTTGTCCACGAAAAAGTGATCACCTTCATAGTCGCTATTCTTCTTACACGCCGTGAATGAAAGTAGGATACTGATAAATAGTATTGATTGCTTTAGCATGGTTACAGAACTTTAAATTTGTAAATAATACCGGCTCTACATGCTGCATGCGGCAAAAAGAGATGGTTGAATGAACTTTCCATAAAAGCTTCCACTCCGAAGTGAACTGAAAAAGGTAAATTCTGTCGATGTCCTCCGTCGAATCCGAAAAGCAACGAAGCAGCAGGCATGAAATGAGGTTTTCCCCAATTGGGCGCTTTTTCAGCAATTCCATCGTCATTCAATCGATACACATCACCTTCTGGAATGGTGTGTAAATATCCAGCGCCAACATTGAGGTCCATAAACCAAGAGAAGGATGTTGTGTAGCGCGTTCCGATGGATGTTTTTGCAAACAATCCTGTATGGTTCCATTTGTGGTAATATCCACCAACTTCAGTTGTCCAGTGAAGATCAAACCAACCGTTCTTAGAGATAGAGTAGTCAATTCCAATAGCCATTCCTGGGTGTAAAACCAATTCTCCGAAGTAATCGACGAGTACACCGACTTTTTCGTTTTGCAAAAACTTTTCGAACTTGTTAGGCTCTTGAGTGGAACCGTCATCCTGACCAAGTGCAATGTGCACACTGAAAAGAACGAAAAATATGAAGAGTATTTTTTTCATGATGATTGACTGATTTCTAATTAAGCCATGCGAACAAAACTTGAATTGGAGTAACAATTAACAAATTCATTTGCTCGTAAAGCAGCGTCCAAAGATAATGATTTCCGCTAGGGATGATTTTTAGAGATTCACTATATTTAGTACATGAAAAAGCTGCTCTTCACAATTATTGCGAGCGCAATGACACTTTCCGCGAACGCTCAGTTCTTCACCAGTGGAACATACAGGTTTACTGATGACAATTCATTCACAATGACACTTGATATTTGCGATGGTGGATTTGTCGTTTGTCAGGCGAATTTTAATGAAGAACCTGATCTTTTGGTAGATGGAAATGAAGGTCAGTGGATCAGTTACGCAGAGCTAGAAGAAACAGGAAACACCAACACCAGAGATGGATACTATTCATTTGTGGGAAGAGATAGCGTTGAATACCACATTGAATGGAATGATGGTTATTCCTACATCGTTCATGGTGGATCGATGAAGCGAGAAGTTTACATGCTGGGTGAAGAAACAGACCCCGTTATGCCAACGGAAGAAACGGAAGAGATCAGCATTGCAGAAACAATTGACCTACTAGCTGAATCAAGTGAATCGCCAGTGAATTGTACGGATCCGATACATGTCGCACGACGCGTGGAAAGCATTTTGCAAAAAATGGGAGGTGAGTCTTATGATGAATTTGAGAAAGCTTTTATTCCTTTCAAAATGTACAAAACGTTAGCAAAAGATACGTCCATTTCTGAGTTTGCACGTGAGAGAATGTTAAAGCTGAAAAAGAAGGAATATAGAAAGAACACAGAGGAAGAATTCCTTGAATTCATACAACTCGAAGATAAGTTGCAAATCAATTGGCAAGACATTCTGGCTTATGAATTCACCTTTGAGTCCCGTTCAAGCGACGGCATGAATGGTTTAGAAGGAACACTTTACTTTTCAGAAAATGATCACGGTTATCAAGTGAGGTTGAGTGCGCTGCTCTACGAAGGCGAATATCACTTATTGTTCATTCATCATTTGGAGAGAGCAGATAAATAGGATCTCCCGATTCAGGTATTTCTACCCTTGATAGTTGTCGAAATGATAACTAGGTTTGAACTAAACAAAAAGCACATTAAATAGAATCATTATGGAAGGCACCGACTCGAATAATCTATTACCCAAACAGCCCTTTAACAATTTGGCCATTTCAATGTCAGGTGGAGGTTATCGCGCAACTTCATTTCACTTGGGGACATTGTCCTATTTGTCAACCGTTGATTGGTTGGATACTGCATTGCTCGATCGCGTGCGAATTATTTCAACAGTTTCTGGGGGCACATTTACGGGAGTGAATTACGCTACGACACTCAAGAATGGAGGGACAATTCGAGATACTTACCGCTCGCTGCATAATTTTATGTCAAACGCCGACCTGATAAAAGATGCCATGGCTTGCTTGGCAGACGATAAGTATTGGAACGGAAGCAAACAACGAACATTGATCAATGCGTGCTCCATTGTCTACTATGAACAATTAGAACCTGCACATTTCGAATTATTGTGGCGAGAAGAACCAAAGATTCATATCAAGGAATTGTGTTTCAATGCCACCGAATTTAACTTCGCTATCCCATTCCGTTTTCAAAAGTCGGAACCCTCAAAAGGTAGAAATGGGGGATATACAAACGGTTTTGTTGGAAATAATTTTATTCGCGTACCCCTAGATTGTGCTAAAGAAGTTCGCATGGCAGATGTAATTGCTGCGTCATCCTGTTTTCCGTTGGGCTTTGAACCCATTAATTTCCCCGATGATTTTATTGATGATAAAGCAGTGTACCTCAAGGACAGAACTTTACTTCCGAATGAAAATTACAAGGGAGATCCAATCTCTTATCCTGTTGGTTTAATGGACGGTGGTATAGACGACAATCAAGGCATCGACTCCGTTTGGTGGGCAGAAAAGCGCATGGGGAATTATGCAGAAGAAAATGAACAATTTGCCTCACAAGATGTCAAGGCCATAGACTTATATATCATATCCGATGTTTCTTCTCCCTACATGGACAGCTTTATCCGAAGTGAGAAAACGGACATTCCAGTAATTGGAAATCTTTCATTCAATAAACTCAAAATTATTGGTTGGATTAGTTTCATTTTGGGTGTGGGACTTTTCATTGTACCCTTTTTCGTGCAAAGCACATGGATTTCGGTAGCATGTGCAGCTTTGGGAACGCTTGCCATTCTTTTCGCGTTTATTACCCGAACCCTTTCCAAAGGATTTGTCGGTCTAACCAAGAAGTTCGGTGTCCCTGAGTATTTCGTTAAGCGCCTAAAGAATTTTGATACACTGAACTTTAATACCTACGCCAACCTGATTATTAACAGGGGGAAATCTGCAAAGACCATGGTTTCGGATGTATTTATGAAACAGATTCGTCGTTCAAATTACCGGAAAATATACAGTGACGATGGATGGAGACCACGCCTTATGATGAACGCAGTGTATGAGCTAAGTCCAACAGAAGTAAAAAAACGGAGAACAGATTCTCAAGGGAATATATCCAGAGAATTAAACAACCCAAGCGCAGAATTGAAGGATGTAGCACATAAAGCACGGAACATGGGAACGACATTATGGTTCACAGCCGACGAATTGAGTGAGAAAGGCAACATGTTGAATTCCCTCATTGCCTGTGGACAGTTTACCATTTGTTTCAACCTTCTTGAGTACATTGAAAAAGTGGTGAAAGGAGATACCTACAAAGAAGCGTATGACGGTTATGATGACAAACTCAAAGCAGACATTAATGACTTGTACAGTAGATTGATGATTGACTGGAAAAAATTCAACGACGATCCCTATTGGATGGTAAATGAATGGAATGCAAGCGAATTGACGAAATAGGTATTCGCTCAGATCATTTCATCACCTTTCGGTTGATTTGCATTCCGCTGGCATCCTTCACTGACAACAAATAGACGCCTTTTGGGAGGTGTGAAAGATCCAATACGTAATTGGAACCTTCGCGCTTTGTTGAATACACCTTCGTTCCACTAAGTGTTGAAAGTTCAAGTGTTCTAAGTGCTGATTGCTCAAAAGAAATGGTCAATTCACTATCAAATGGGTTCGGAGCAACAGACATTTGTGCATTTGAAAGTTCATCCAATTGAACACCTTGACAAGGTAGCCCCAGCATATAACGCCAAACATCTTCAAAAACGGAAATACCATTACCATCGAGGGGCACATTGACGTCGTTGACCACCATTCCATGATTGGTTAAGAAACCAGAGGAATCTCTGTCCGTGTACAAATTGTGACTGTTTTGAAAAGGGCAAGTGTTGGTTTCTACATTCACAGTATCGCCAAAGGAACCTTCTCCCAGATTTACTGCCGAGGTGTATTGCCAATTGTATTGAGCAACTAGATCATTAGTATTGTTAAAACTATAATAGGCTGAATCTGCTGCCGAATGTGGTAAGGATGTCCACGGTGCAGATTGCCCAAAGGTAATGCTGTAGTCGTTGGGTGATGCAAACATGAGTACGCGCTGAAAAGGGTGAGCAATTGCCATAACAGCAGCATGTCCGCCCCCTTGAGAATGTCCACTGATCATCAGTTGATTCCAGTTGATTGTATTTCCGGTTGCGTACTGTCCCCAGCCTTGACTTGGGTAATTAGCATCCATGTATTGAATCAAACGCAGTAAGCGGTTGTTAATACTGTTCACACTGTCCACCGTAATTTCTGGACTGATGTCGCCACCTTCAATCACCTCCCGACGGAATTTGTAATGGCAATCAATGTCTCCACTTGAACTGCATGCCGTTTGTGCTGAAGTATCGTTGTGGTATTTTAAACTCAATACGTGGAAGCCATTGTTGGCTGCTAAACTTGGGAAATACTGTGTTTGAAAAGGCTTGCCGATGGTTCCTACCAAATGAACGAGCAGGACATTTTTCGGCGAGCAATCAGGGTTGTAAAAAGTATAGTGCCGATACAATTCTACAGGGATGTTGTTGTCCGTCTGGCTTGCCCAAACAGGTTGTATTATCAAAGAAGAAGTATCACAGCCTTGTCCATAAGCCTGCAGTGAGAGCAACAGCAGGCAGCTGTGAATTAATAGTCGGTGAATCAATTGCATACAACGAAGATACGGAAAAGATAGGAGGAGGTTTTACTTAAAAATTTGCTAGATTTTGAACTAGATGTTTTGGGGTAAAACAAGTCCTTCGAATGAAATCCCATTCGAAGGACTTAATTGAGGACTATCTTCCAAACTTTCCTCCCACCCATGAATCTGGATGGTGCGCAATATTGCGCACAATGATCCCTTCTTCAGAGACGTTCCAAACCAAGTGGTCTTTGGCGAGTGTTAATTCACCCTTATAGCTTTCTCGAACCCGATTATAAGTATCCAAGCTGGTATCAAAATCATTGTAGAAGTGATAAGCAACTGCGTGTCGAGGTTCGTACTGACGCATTAACTCTCCGTAATCTTCTGGAGTCGTATGAAAGTCATGAGCGTTATGTCCAACTTGTGAAGTCGCGCCCTGTGAATCAAAATGAGCGTTTGCAGGAGTAAAGCACTCATGAACCAACAAGTCACAGTCTTTAAAATTCAATTTGAATTTTGAAAACTCTTCCGTCAAAGGAGCAGTATCTCCAGAGAACGCAAATTTTAACCCATTCCATTCAAGGCTGTAACTAACTGCTCCAGGTCGTGCGTGATTCGCTGGCCAACTTTTAATGACGATTCCATTTTCCTTGTCCTCGTACACGACAATCGTCTTTGAATAATCACTCTCATACACGTTAACATTGAGGGAATCAATCTCAAATGTGTACTCTTCACGTGTTGTATGACTTGGGTTGAACTTGCTTTCGAGTGGCTGTCCCGCCGGTGGTACTTTTCCTGATGAATAAAATTCCTCCCGTGTTGCAACATCCCATTTCATAGCATCTAGGGCATGCTTTACCGCCTCTCGTGTTCCATATTGCTCTTCATCACCAGCAGGGCCCCAAACTTCCAATCCAGAAACGCGGCCCTGCGCAACACCTCCTATCCAATAGGCCCAAAAGTCGCCCCAGTGGTCAGAATGCAAATGTGTAATAAACGCTTTGCGAACATCTTCATAAGGGATTTGAAGTGCAGCAAATTTTGTCATACTCCCTGTACCAAAATCAAACAGGAAGCGTTCTATCTCGCCCGCTGTAACGGATGGGATTTCGACTAAAAAGCAAGTGGAAGCCTGTGATTCGCGTAAGGTTGGCATACCTGTTCCGAGAGCGATTACCCTCATTTCTGCATCTCCCAAATCTTCTGTGTTGGGATAGTAATGGATCCGCTTGTCGTAAAATTCTGAAATTTCTTCTTCCTGTGTATTTTGTTCTGACATGATTGTGTGTTTAAAGTTCAGTTCAAACATAGAAAGCGAACCTCAGACTATCAAGGGTATAAATACCTGATTTTACGATTTTTAAATGAATTCCCATGATCCTAAAGCCAGATTCAAGAAGAAGATCACGTAAGGAATTATTGTACTTTAGAGGCGTAGGAACCAAACCACTAACATATCTAAACCATGAGATACCTGTTTATTCTAATCACACTCGCCCTCGTTAGCTGCGGGGATTCCCCACAAGTAGAAGCACTTGAAGACAACAATCAAGAATCAGAGAACTCTCAGACTCAACCATCGGTGGAGAATACAGAAGTAGAAGAATGCAAAATTTTAGAAGACTATATTCCCAGAGGTTGGAAAATTCACAAGCAGGCAAAAGGCGACTTGAATAAAGATGGAGTTCAAGACTTGGCAATCGTCATTCAGGGAACGGACAAGGGCAACTTCCAATCGGATGAATACCATAAAATAGATAGCAATCCACGCGAGTTGATCATCTTATTCGGAAAGAAAGGAGCAGGGTGTTATGAGCTCTCTGAGCAAAGCAGCACCTTTATTCCCATTCATGATGATATGTACATGGACGATCCCTTCGACGGTATGTCAATCAGCAAAGGAACCCTTCACCTCGACTATCGAATCTGGATGAGCGCTGGAAGTTGGTCTACATCTATGTACACATACATTTGGAGATTCCAAGATGATGAATTTAAACTCATTGGAGCCAATACTTCTGAGTACCATCGCGCGACGGGTGAGTCTTCTGATGTAAGCATCAACTTCTCCACCAAGAAGTACAGTGTTACAATAGGCAATATGTTCGAAGCCGAAGAAGGTGAAGAATTGCCAGAAGAAACAACGGAATGGAAGACCTTTGAGCTCAAGGAACTCAAAACGTTCAAGACGTTTGAGAAGCCTTGGAGCTGGCATTTTGACGATGGGGTTTATATTTGATTGTTGCCTTCAAGAGCTGCAGTCAACTGTGGGTGGATGAAAACGAGAAAATAAAATCGTAGGCTGAGGTGCTATATTGAACCCACCGAAATGCACTCGAAGCCAACACAACAAAACTACATGAAAAAGGGATTTATGTATATTTTGGAATGCGCCGACGGAAGCTATTATACGGGCAGTACAAAAGATCTCGATAGACGGATAAAAGAGCACCAAAATGGTGAGGGTGCCAACCACACGAAAAAAAGACTTCCAGTCAAATTGATCTATTTTGAGGAGTATCCAAGAATTGATACAGCATTCTATCGTGAGAAACAAGTTCAAGGTTGGAGTAGGGCTAAGAAAGAAGCTTTGATCAATGGAGATCACAATATGTTGCCAAAATTGGCGATTGCTTACAGAGATTTGAGAGAGTAAGTATTGACATCGTTTCACACCGTTGCCTTCGAGAGCCTCAGTCAACGGTGGGTTGATGAATTCAGAATCACAAATTGTTGCCTTCGAGAGCCTCAGTCAACGGTGGGTTGATGAATTCAAAATCACAAATTGTTGCCTTCGAGAGCCTCAGTCAACGGTGGGTTGATGAATTCAAAATCACAAATTGTTGCCTTCGAGAGCCTCAGTCAACGTCGGGTTGATGAATTCAGAATCACAAATTGTTGCCTTCGAGAGCCTCAGTCAACGGTGGAATGAATTAAAATCAAAAGAATAATCGTTGGCTGAGGCTCTCGAAGCCAACGTTCAGAACAATTTCCTAAGTAGTTCTTCTCAATAACCTGAAATCAGGTATTTGTGCCGTATGGATTGGGTATTTATTACCTTGACAAAGTGTTGGTTAGCTAGTAGGTTTGTAAGTGTCAAATTCTATGGCTATGAAAAAAAAACTGCGTGCATTTATGCGGAGACACCAATGGTATTTCCATGTACCAATATTTCTATTGCTTTCTGCCCTATGCGTATTGGTGATCACAGGTGAAATATGTCTGTCTGATGAAATGCGCACGCTATTCTCCGAGTTTTTGGGAACCTTTATGGCAATCTACTTTTCCTTCCTGGTTTTTTTACTTTCAAAAGGACACTCTGAGAAGAGCGTAACAGACTCTAAGACACACCATGAAACGCAAATTATGAAGTCCATCCACGCCCAGATGGCAGTTAGTGAACGCATCGTTATTGCACAGCATGATGCAAAAAAGGAACTTATTCAGGCGTCAATGTTGGCATCTGAAAACATTATCAAGGCAATCAATGATCAGCAACCACATATCCTACAAGATGATTTGCGCCTTGATCTTTTTGAATTTGAAATCGATCAAGCCATTTGTAACTTAAACATACGCTTGTACTCAGCAATTGTCAAGTATCAGGAACTCGAGGTCTTTAAGTGGTTCCGAGCTAGTTCAATCAAACGCGTACAACTGAAGTACCAACATAAGGAAATCGATTATATCAAGGAGGAGTTAAATCGGTTGGAGAAGGCAAGGAAGAAGTTGGTGAATTAATAATCGTTGGCTGAGGTGCTACATTGAACCCACCGAAATGCACTCGAAGCCTACGTCGCCAACAAAAACTCAAAATTTCAGGTATTTATACGGTATACTTAGGGTATTTATACTGTTTTATTTGCGGGATTTCTTGCCTATACTTGATTCGAGTAAACGCATATGGCAGAAGAAAGTGAGATTGGTGCAGAGATCAAATCAATGGGGATTACCCATATCAAGGTGTTGGTAGACAATCACAACAACTCAACACGCTTCTACTATTATTACGCGCTAATCATGTTCTTGTTGGGTCTGGTCGTTGTTGTAACAAGTGTATTGGGCTTTTTTGGCGAGGATTTGGCTTCAGATATACTGAAGATAGGTGGTGTTTTCGTCACTGGATTGAGTGCATTTCCCATTAAAGAAATTGTTAACAGAAAAGAGAAAAACGGCGTCCTGAAACTTATTTCAGTCGAAGTTGAATCGAACCCTAAAGCGCTAGTAGAGAATGAAATGCTTAGGCAAATGTTGTACGAATATTTGAAATCGGTCGTAACCTCAAAATAAATGATAATGAAAGAGGATGAATTGAAGGATTTATTGGACAAATCAAGAGCGCAGCATAAGCGTAAAACGATTCTATTGACATTGATCCCTATTATAGCGGCGATTGTAGGTGCATACTTTGTTTATAGCGCATACCTCGATCGCACAAACAATGTACAATCTCATTTGGAAGCTACAAATGACCAACTTGAAATAGACTCTCTCGAGCGCATATTGAATGACGAAATAGATACCTTGTCCATTGATGTTCAGAACACAGATATTAAAGCCATTGATTCCATTGCAATCTCAGAGTTCGCAAAAAGCGAAATTCGTATTTTGCTGACAAAGTATTTTGTTTTCGAAAAGAATCGAGAAGTAGACAGCATCTTGAGTCTCTACAGCGATAATATTGAAAGGTATCATCAGGCGTATTCCGTTGACAAGGAACGTATCCGCAATGAGTATGAGAAATCCTGGAAGAAATATCCCAATCAGCAGAAAAGTCAAATCAACATGTACTTTGAGAAGGGGAAAACCAACGAGGTATGGGTCGATTTAAAATACAAAAGATCAAACCGTGAGGAGGCAAAGCCCATATGGATTAATATTCAATTTGATATTGATCGAAAAATTAAATCCGTTCGATCGTACACGCAACCACAAACGGAATATCATAGGGGTCGCAAAAGTACTGAGCGTAGCATCGAAAAGGCGAATCGTTAAGTGCTTTATGAAAAATTGGATAGGATTAGCCTACAGTTAATTCGTCTTCTGCAGTTGCTAGAACGGAAACATTTAAGATTCAAGAGCTGCAGTCAACAGGTGGGAGTGAATTAAAATCAAAAGAATAATCGTAGGCAAAGGTGCTACATTGAACCCACCGAAATGCTCTCGAAGCCTACAATCAAAATCAGGTATTTATACGGTTGACATCACCAGCCATATTGTGTAGGTTTAGATCCTGCCTAAAGCACTAAATTTTCTGCGATGGAACTGATGAATAAAATAGGGATTCTGCTCTGCACAATTGTTTGCGTTGCCTTTATAGAACAAGGAATCCAATATAATAACGACTGCGAAACAAACCCTGAACAATACGTCCAAGATAAGTACGGAGAAGTGTTTGAGGCCGAAGCCAGCGACAGTACTTTTTGGAAATCTTCCATTGCGCTTGATCAGATCAAGAAACTGTATCCAGATCGTATGGGCGATTACAAAGAAGACCAGGACAAAATTTCAGGACTCCTGCAATACATGATGGTCTTTTTAGTCATTGGTCTTCTAATGCTATTCTACCGTCCAGAGGGAATTCGCATTCCCATGGTCAACTTGGTAATTCCCAAAACGCTTGTGCACATTTTTGTCGTCGGCGGAACCATTTTTATGTGGGCGAATTTTAGTCTGCTGCTAATGTCAACGGTAGATTCCAGAATGGTATTGGAAACAATGACCGATCGTCTGGAACTGGCTTCTGGTGAAACCATCAACCACTATTACAGCAATTCTCGGGTATTGCTAGATCAGGGCTTCATTGATCCATGGTGTACCTATTACCACAATATTTTTAAGGATGGAATTCACATAGAATCTCACAAATTAAATGCAGGCTTTTTCCTCTTCGGAATCTACGCCAGTTTTCTAGGGTCTGTCATCGGCTCATCCTTAACCCTTGCCAATAGACTCGTTAAAGAAGAAGGCACCATCTTCAGCTATATCCTTACGGGCATTCTCTTTTTCTCATTGGCATCCATATCCATTGGAATGGTTCAATGGTTTGGCTATGCGGGCTTTTTCTACGCATGGGTCTGGGGAATTGCTGCCTTCTTCCTCCTGACCTGGGGAATTTTCGGAAAGAAAATCGCCGATCGCTTGGAACGGGACAGGAAAGCGAAGGAAGAAGCATGTGAGTAGTTCTACTCAAAGAACGGGAATTCAGGTATTTATACGGTAGAGAAAGGGTGATTTACACGTTGATTGGTAGGTGGGTGTGTTGTAGGTTTGGTGAGAATTAAATTTTTCCAAAAAATGAAAACACTAATAGTAGTCCTAGCATTATTTATTACAAATGCTTGCTTAGCGCAACTCGGATCTAATGTAAAGCTTGATCGTGGCAGTATGAAAAGTCTGTTGCAAAAGGAATTTGCCTCAATGTACACCTCTACAATTAAAAATGGTTTAGGAACATTTGCAGAAATTGACCTAACGAATACCAAAGTTGATTTTTCTGGAAATCTTGTGTTCGACAATGGAAGTGTATTAGGTTTAAAAGCCAGCGGAGGTGTTTCAGATGGAATTTTTAGTGTTTTTAGTAACACCAAATGGAATTCAAATATGAGTTTGAATATTTCGTATAACTTTCTTGGGAATAAGATTTTGAAGAAGGATGGGAGAATAAATAGTATCACTTATAGCGCACAAGCTCTGCGAGAAATTCAGGCAAAAGAACGCGAAGCGATGACCAAGTACAGAATTGATTCGCTTAAGGCAAAGCAGGATTTAGCTATTAAGAAGCTCAACATGGATATCCAAAAGCTGGAAAAACAAAAGAAAATTTTAGAAGATACACTGAAAGGTCCCAATCGGTTTACTGATTATATGACTGACACAACATTGGTGAAAATTCTGGAACTGTCAGAGGCCATTAAAAATAAGAATTCAACTAGGGCTAATCTGCAACCTGGTAAGGTGAATCTGAGAGCTCTACAAGTTCGGGGTAAAACACTTGGCGAACTCAAAAATTCATTAAATATTGAGGCATTTCGGATGGGTTGGTTTAGCATTTCAGCGGGACTAAAAAATAATTCATTTAAACGATTCGATCCATCAGCGGATTATGCCGAGCAGATTTCGAAAGACAGTTATCTCAGTCCTGAATTTAGTGTTCAATACTCGTTCTATAATAAGTCGCTGGAAGGATTCAAAACAGTTTTTGCTTCCTTGTACATAAAAGGTTCTTTAAAAGACAATTTTTCGTCCCTCTCGAAAAAGGAAATCAATGAGAAAACGGAACATGGTTCGAACCCTGGAGATCGCTATACCTATGATAAGTATACGGCCTATGCAGGTGCCTATAAGAAGGACATAGGGAGTATAACTATTGGTTCAGATGTGTACTGGTTCTTATTTAGTAATAATCTGGCTGCAATTCATTTTTATCCCATATACCAAATAGCCGAAGACCTTCAGCCTGAATCCAATTTTGGAACGGGTTTCTATATGTCTTTTAAAAACAAAAAAGAGGACAAGAGTCCAGTAAATGCTGAAATTTTCGCAAACCTCACAAATCTGTTTCAGATGAACAATCCACGAGAAACTAATTTATTCAAGCGTAGCACATATGGAATGCGCTTTACATTTCCTATTAAATTTAATTAATACAAGAATCAATCATGCCAGAAAACACAAAGTACTTCGCGAAATGTTCCAATTGCAGCTATAAAGGGAACGAACATGAAAATGAACGTCAAGCAGATTTTGATGCATCCCATCACATGACACAGAACCCAACACATGTTGCAGATGTCAAAGTAAAGCAGAGATGAATTGATATAAAGCTTATTTCGTTATTCTGATATAACTGGAACCTGTACACACCTGCTATTAGTGCCCTAAACCTAAGGATGAGTCATCGTAATCGCTGTGGCTAGGAAGTGAGGGTAAATGGAATATTTAAAATCCTAAACTTTCACTATCTTCAACAGCTACAATTGTTAAAGACATTTGAATGCCAAAAGCAGACATCAATTTTGAAAAAGAACTCTGGGACGCAGCCAACGAACTCCGTGGCGCAGTATCAGAGAACAACTATAAAAACTACATCCTACCACTCGTCTTCCTCAAGCACTTGAGTGAGCGATACGATATCGTGCATGATCAAATAGAAGGATTATTAAACGATCCAAAATCTGATTACTACACGCAAGACAAGTCAGAAGTGCAATACGTGTTGGAAGACAGAGACGAATACCGTTCGCGAAACACTTTCAAAATTCCAGCAAAAGCTTCTTGGCAATATTTAAAAGACAACGCCGAGCAAGATGACATCAAAGTAATCATAGACGATGCGTTCGATGCCATTCAAGATTTGTTGACGGAGAATAATTCTCAACTCAACAACTTACTCCCGCGAATTTTTGTGAAAAGTGAGCTTTCAGCGAAACAGGTTAGTGGAATAATAAACCTATTATCCCACCCAAAGTTCTCTGAAAAGGAAAACCCTGAAAGTGATATTTTAGGACGCATCTACGAATTCTACATCGGGCGTTTTGCCATGGCAGAAGGTTCTGGTGCAGGACAATTCTTTACACCTGGAAGTATCGTTCGTTTACTAACGGATTTACTAGAGCCTTACAAAGGAAGAATCTTTGACCCTGCCTGTGGTTCTGGTGGAATGTTTGTGCAAAGTTTAAAGTTCATCAAAGAACACGATGGCGATAAAAGCGATATTTCTATCTACGGACAAGAGATGACTGCGCAAACAATGCGTTTGTGTTTAATGAACCTGTTATTGCGCGATTTATCCTTCGATATTAAACTCGGTAACTCCTTATTGGATGACAAGTTCCCTGACTTAAAAGCAGATTTTATACTTGCCAACCCTCCGTTTAATGTGAGCAATTGGCACCCCGAAGATTTACCTGATGGCGACCCGCGTCTCTTTGGACCTAAAGAAGAATTCACAACAGATGGTTCTGCCAACTACATGTGGATGCAAACCTTTTGGAACCATTTGAGCGATACAGGAACAGCAGGTATTGTTATGGCAAATGGTGCCATGACTTCCAACACCAAAGGAGAAAAGAACGTACGCCAACACATGGTAGACAATGGAATGATTGACGGAATTGTTCGCCTTCCAGACAAGTTGTTTTTAACTACTGGAATTCCAGCATGTATTTTTTTATTGAGTAAAAACCGTGATGGAAACGATGGTAAGCACCGCGAACGTAAAAATGAAATCTTGTTCATTGACGCTTCCAAAATGGGAACAATGGCAAGCCGAAAATTGCGTGTGTTTAGTGACGATGATATCACCAAAATATCTAACACCTACCATTCATGGAGAAATGCTCCCCCTTTGGAGGGGGATACAGGGGGAGGAAATTATGAAGACACTCCAGGCTTCTGCAAATCCGCTTCTCTAGAAGAAGTTCAAAAACAAGACTACAAATTGACTCCTGGTATATACGTAGGTGTTGAAGAAGCCGAAGCGGACAGTGAACCGTTTGAAGAAAAAATGGAGCGTTTGAAAGCTGAGTTGATGGGACAGTTTGAAAAAGGGGAAGAGTTGAAGGAGAAAATTATTAAGAATTTTGAAAGGATTTAAGGGTAGAAAAGTAAAATTTGTAGGCCGTGATACGGATTTGTTTGATCAAAAATATGATCAAATAGTTCCTGTTGATGCCATTGCAAACCACGAAAGAAGGGCCTTTATTGTTGGCGACTGGGGTTCTGGAAAAACGGCCTTGGTCAAAGAGTTACATAAATACTATAAACGAGGGCTTCTACTTGATTTATACACAATCAAGACGGATATTAAACTTGATGAGTATATATCTTCTATTGTCGAATCAGTGCCAATCGACCTTGAAGATCCAGGAGTTAGTATATGTTTTGACAATATAAATAGAGTAAAGAATGCAGCTTTTTTGCAAGAGGTATATGCTTTTGTCGATAATAACCCTCAATTATCGATCTATATAACGACTTCTATTGATTGGTTGATGAATAATCGGGATTTTAGTAGTAATCTGGGAATGCCTTTTGTACATCTTGATGCAAAGCTTGATTCCGATGAAAATCCCGAAAGACATCCTATTGATATTTCAAAAGCTCTTGGTAAACGTAAAATCTGGCTGGCAGGACATACATGGCACAATGGAGATCAAATACCAAGATTTATTGAAGAAAATAGTTGGCAGAACGGGAAGGAATATGGTGACGAGAATGCGATTAACTCAACAAAAAAAGGAGATTTAGTATTTTTAAAATCGACCTTTACGCAAGGCGGTGAAAGTATTTTAAGAGTTAAAGGAGTTGGTGTAGTCTTTCACAATTGGCACAACGGGCATGATCTTCATGTGAATTGGAATTTATTTGACAGTCATATTGACTTTCCGGTTTTAGGTAAGTTTCGACGAACCTATCAGCAATTAACGCTACAGCATTATGATGAATTTTTACTTCGTATACTCGATGATTACCCTAGACTATTTGGGACTATCGAAGATTTAGAAGAAGAAATAAGTAAAGATTTAGTCAATAAAATTGACGAACTCCTTGAAAAGGATACTCCAACAATAGAACAGAAAAAGGAACAGTACATTACAGAAAAACCTGATATGTCGTACTGGTTCTACAATAATAATTCTCCAGCAATTGAATTGCAACTTTTGAAAGCTGGTGATACTCATGTAATTGGGTCAAGTGGAAACAACGGTCGTAGAAGTATTTATGAGAATTTCTTTTCTGTTAATGTGGATGATGCAGTAATTGGCTATCAAGGAAGAGAAACGAATTCTGCATTAAATATATTCAGAGTTACAAAAGCTATTGATGATGAATATGGAGGAGAACTCGTTCTTGAAACTAAAAAAATCCTAGAAACTCGTGTTCCTTGGGATGTTATTAGCGAGTTACCATCAATGAGTAATTCTGAGCTTTTGAATAACCCAGTTGCCGATTTGGTTAAACTAACTGGTGAGCAGTACAAAGATATTTTGATGCTTTCCAATTCTCAAGATGATGAAGTTTCAAAGGAAAAAAGCTATATCCAAGAATCAAAAATCGCAAACTACGCTGCTGACATTGAGGATGGGGAAGATTATTTAAGCATTAATAAAGATGTTGAAGCTTTTGCAAAAGTTATAGCAGCAGATAAATTCTCTCCACCTTTGGCGATAGGTTTATTTGGTAAATGGGGAATGGGAAAAAGTTTCTTTATGAAGAAACTTAAGGCAAAAATTGAAACGTATTCAAATCATCAAGATGAGACTTCTGATTATTGTAATGGGATTGCGCATATACATTTCAATGCCTGGTCCTATATGGATGCTAATTTGTGGGCGAGCTTCGTTACTAAGATTTTTGAAGGCCTCCATGAGTACATAAGTGATCATACAAAAGCGAAGGGTGAAAAGGAGCAAATTGAGAAAATTTTTAGCGAAAAGCTTCAGGTTATTAGGGAAGAAAGAGAGGCGTATGAAGAAAGGAAAAGTTCAATCGAGAATGAAATCGATACATTGGACAATGATAGAAAAGATCTGCAAGGTAAGCTGGATGAAGAAATAGAAGAAATAAAGAATCAAACGCTTGATAACATATTAGAACCAGTCTTAAAATCGTATGACCTCAAAAGTGAAGTTGACAAAGCTTTGAAAGGTAATGAAACCATTGAAAAATTGAATGCAGATATCGACGAGTTGATTCCCGAAAAATACCGAGAGAATCCAGAGTTGGCGATACAGCACTTGAATAGAACAGGGACGTACGTAAACGAAATAATTCAGGATAGAAGGCAGAGGAATTGGTTGTTGTTTGGAGTAGGAATAACCATTATCGTTTTGTGTGCTCCACTATTTATGACTTCGTTAACGGAGTTTGTCGCTGATAAATTCATCCTCTTTGCTCAGTTTGGCCTTTCAGCAATTGCAATTATTACACCTATTGTGTCTGGGTATAAGAAAGTATATGAAAAGATTAAGCCTATTGTGGGAGAACTTTGGAATGTGAAAAAAACATTTGATCAAAAGGTTGAAAATGCAAAGTTTACATACAAACAGAAAAAGGAAGCTCTCGAAATTACCATTCGAAGAAGTTCGGAAGAAATTGCAAGTATTGACCAGCGTATGTATGACCTTGATAAAGAGGTCAAAGAATTGGAATTCAAATTGGAGCATGGTTTATCAACGCAGACATTGTATTCTTTCATAGAGAAGCGTGCAGCCAGTGAAGATTACCAGAAACATCTCGGAATAATTTCGACAATACGACATGATTTTGAAGTATTAAGCACTTTATTCACAGACGCCAAGTCTGAATTAAATAATGAGACACTATTTAAAGAATATTCAAAGAATAAGCTTCAAAGAATTGTTTTGTATGTAGATGATCTTGATCGGTGTCCAGAAGAACGTGTAGTTCAAGTATTGGAAGCCGTAAACCTACTTATGGCATTTCCACTTTTTGTTGTAGTTGTTGGTGTTGATCCACGATGGGTGAAGAATGCACTACTTAAAAAGTATAAGTTACAATTCGGAGATTCTTCTGTTGGGACTGAAGGTGCGAAACCAATTGAAGCAGCAAATTATCTGGAAAAGATATTTCAAATTCCATTTCACCTCCAACAAGCGGAAGATAAAGAAGTGAAATCAATGTTGTTCAATTTGACGAAGTCCAATATAAAATATGAGGATGAGGACATCGAGGAAGTATTGCAAGGTGCAAGATCGGTATCACCTGAAGGAAAAACAGTTCTGTCTAGAGTTGTTGAAGATGAAACCTCTCAAGATATGGTGGAAGATTCCGTTAATGATGATGAACAAGATATCAAAGAGCAATTGCAATTAATGCCAGAGGAGGTAGAATTGATGCAAGAACTTTCAGAAGTGATAGGGAACAACCCTCGTGCTATTAAACGATTTGTGAATGTGTATCAAATTGTACGTGCGCATGAGGGATTAACTATTGAAAGTAACGGTACGAGGACGAGCGATTTTGCTCAAATTATGTTCCTACTAGCCTTACCACTAGGACCATTTAAAGAATTGATACCTTATCTTCATGGAAGAATAGAATCTGAGGATAATAAGGAACGTAAGTTTGAATCGTTCCTGCAACTGGCAGATGTAATTGATCTCTATAGTGAGAGTAAAAACGATCACCTGAATAAATTAAAACATGAATTGGACGTTCGCTTGTCCGAAACTAGAGCTTCCCGTTATATTCAGGCTATTGATTGTAATAGCTTAAGGAAGCACAATAAGTTTATCAAACGTTTTACATTCGCAGAATTATACTAAATGCCGAAAAACTGGAAAACATATAAACTCTCGGAGTTATCAGAAATAATAATGGGACAGTCTCCGAAGGGAGAAACAACAAATAATGATGGTGATGGTATACCACTATTAAATGGACCAACTGAGTTTGGATACTCGTACCCGACGCCTACTCAATTCACTATTGATCCTAGAAAAATATCAAAAATTGGAGACCTTTTATTCTGTGTACGAGGTTCAACAACTGGCAGAATGAACTTCGGAGATCAACCTTATGCGATTGGACGTGGAATAGGTGCATTTAGAGGCAAAAATGGATACTCCACTAAATATGTCAAATATTTGATTGATTACCATTTGGATAGAATGTTGTCATTATGTACAGGCTCGACATTTCCAAATTTAAGTAGGAATGATTTAGAAAATTATAAAGTGATTTCTTGCGAGCCGGATGAATCAGAATGTATAGCCTCAATCCTCTCTGCCCTAGACGACAAAATAGAACTCAATCTCCAACAAAACAAAACGCTAGAAGAAATGGCAATGGCACTCTACAAACATTGGTTTGTAGATTTTGGTCCGTTTAAAGATGGAGAGTTTGTAGAATCTGAATTGGGCTTAATTCCTGAAGGTTGGGAGGTGAAAGATTTAAGTGAGTTCATCCATTTAAACCCGCGATTAAGTTTGCCAAAAGGTACTGTAGCTCCTTTTGTAGAAATGAAAGCTTTACCAATCCATGTTTTGTCTGTTTCGGAAATTGCGACCAAGGAATTTAAAGGGGGAGCAAAGTTTCAAAATGGTGATACCCTATTTGCAAGAATAACACCTTGTCTGGAGAATGGTAAAACAGCTTTTGTTGATTTCTTAATTGGTCAAGAGATTGCATTTGGATCAACTGAGTATCTAGTTATGAGAGCTAAAGATGAAGTATCGAAATACTGGGTTTATTGTTTGGCTAGATATCGAAAGTTTAGAGATTTTTCAATCTCAACCATGGTTGGCACTTCAGGACGTCAACGTGTTCAGAATGATCCATTTTTATCTTATGAAATGGCAAAACCTACAACTGACGTATTCGATTCATTTACTGAAATAGTTGAGCCTTGGTTTAAACAAATAAGAGCGAACACAATCGAAAACCAAACCCTCACAACCCTCCGAGACTCACTCCTCCCCAAGCTCATCAGTGGAGAAGTACGGGTAAAAGATGTAGAGCAATTAATTTCAAAGGTATGACAGATCTCATAAAATATTCTGGAGATGAGTTTGAAAAAAACTCAGATAGGAAAGATAATATGAATTACGTTTCTGACTTGACGCGTAAATATATTCTTCAATTATTCCCAGGAGGTGGAATTGTTGAGGACTTGCTGAACTACGAGGCTGAACAAAAAACAAAAAGAACTGTCGATTTTGTCGATGATTTGATAAAGAAAATTCTTGCTGAATATGGCGACGATTTCTCCTTAGAAGATTTAAAAAATGAATCATTTAGCGACATCTTGAATCGTGTTCTGCAAAATATTCAGAACACAACTTCTGACTTTAAAAAGAACCGTTTTAGAGATATTCTTCTCTTGAAGTTTAAAACGAAATCAGAAGATTTGATGTTTGTGAAGTTTGTGGACTTGTTGGATAAGGTAAATGAAATTCAAATTGTCCTTCTGAAAGAAATGGCGCAAAATGAGGACTTTCTTTATGGTGTTGGTGCACACAAAGGAACAGAAATCATCGAAGCCTTTATCAAGAAATACGGTGAGAAGGCGAAAAAAGGGAATTTCGATAAAACGCTAAAGGCGTACACCTCACAAGAAAAAAAGAGTGAACTTGAGTTTTACATGCTTGAATTGGCTTCATTCGGACTGATAAAACCCATTCCTAAAAAGAATCAACTGGGAAGTCAGGGCTCATCACACTATATTGCTACTGAAATAGGGATTAAGTTTTTATCGTTCATAATAAAAGAATAGCTGTGTCTAACCTCCTCGAAACAACCGTCCAATCCTCAGCCATCCAACGGTTTCAATACCCCAATCTTAACAAAAATTGTAACGGAATTGTTATAAATTCGTACTACATTTAAGTAACCCAATCTAAATGAGCGAATTATTTTTTCAACCACGACTAACAGGAAAGCGTTTCGACACGCACACCTTGCCTGTGGAGTTGCTCAGCGATTTCGCTGCCTTGGAAGAATTAATCATTGAATTGGCAAAGCAAAAGTATTTGGATGCACATCCAGACAGGCAGAGAGTTCCTAGAGGCTTCACAGATGGGATCTCCTTAAATTTGGCAACGATAGAAGAAGGAAGTACCATTCCAGGGTTTGTCTTGGCGTCTATTCTTACGGCAAATAGTTTGTTTGCAGCCTCAGACCCAACCTTAACCTATTTTGAACAAGCAAAGGAAACCTTTGTAACTGCTGTGGCGCATGCAGAAAAAGAAGAGGCGGTTGAGCTTGCACCACGCTTTATCAGCTACTTTAATAGGATAGGAAAGAACCTGTTAGACGATGAGGCTATTGAGTTTAACCCCACGTCAACAAGCCATAAAGCTACGCTCAACAAACAAACACGTCGTCGGATTTTGTTATCTGCCAATCAAAATGCAGAGTATACTGAAACCACAATGGTAGTTGTTCAGATCACAGAATTAAACAAGGCGAAACAAACTTTTTCAATTCAAAATCATAGTGTAAAAATTAGCGGTATTTCAGTTCAACCAGAACACAAAGAAGCTATTTACAAAGCATTTGACCAATTTGAAGCAGGGAGTTACGTAAAAATGAAAGCTGTCGCACAATTTAATGCTTCAAACAACATGAGTATGATAAATACCGTAGAACATATTGATTTATTAGACGCCGGCGATATTGAAGTGCGCTTGGAACACATTTCTTCTCTGAAAGATGGATGGTATTACGGCGATGGAAAAGCCTATAAAAAGGAAGAACTAACGCAATTGCTGCAACTGTTCAATGCTCATTACTCCAATGATTTGCCCAATCCGAATGTCTATCCAACCGTAGAAGGAAAAGTGCAATTGGAGTGGTCAAACGATTCACACGATCTCTCATTAACGATAGATCCAGAAAATAGGCGAACAGATTTTCATGCCTTAACATTTAGCAATGAAGAAGAAGTATCGAAAGAACTTGATTTAAACGAAACAGGGGGTTGGACAGAAATTAATTCTTGGATAGCACAAAATATGATCTAATGCAATTAACAACCCTACTCAACCGCCAAATTCACCCTTCATTCATACAAAAATCAGAAGTTTCTTCGCAAGCCTTTGAGGCAACTTCAGCTGCATTCAATCCAACAGCAAAAGACAAAGATCAGTTGTCGGTATACAACGGAGATAAATTTTCACCGAAGGCGGCTTTTGATCATTTTACGGAACATTTACCGTCCGCAGGAGTTCTAGCGGTATCCGTTAGCGAAGTAAATGCGGCAACACTCACAGCAACTGAAGACAACGTCCCTTTTGACGGACATGCCTATATCGATTTTTCAACCTTAACATCAAACGGTCAACGCAAGAGTAAGGCGAAACTCCTAAAAAAAGATGCAATGGCAAGAGGTTGGTTGCATTTTTCTAATTAGTGAAGGCGCATGACTAACCTCCTCGAAATAACCGTCCAACGCGCAGCCATCGAATGGCTTCAAGAATTGGGTTATACCTATCAAGAAGGCGTATCACTTTCGCGTGATCTCAAAAAGGTCGTTATCGAAGAGGAACTCAGAACATTTATCCAAACTACCTATCCAGAACTTCCAGAAACAGCAGTAAATGAAGCCGTAGCCACTTTCACACAACAAACGTCATTAGACCTAGATTACCGCAACCGAGAATTTCATTTAAAGCTCTCCAACGGAATAGATGTTTCATGGAAAGACGCCAACGGAAAAGAGCACGCAAAACACATTTACCCAATCAATTATGCTGAGCCAGAGAAGAACACTTTTGTCTGTTCAGATGAGGTCACCATTATTGGTAAAAACAAACGCCGTGCAGATTTATTGGTTTACGTTAACGGTTTGCCTTTAATCGTGTTTGAATTCAAGAACATGTTTGATCGCGAAACAGGGGTAGCAGAAGCACACAATCAAATAAAACATTACATTCAAGACATTCCACAATTGTTCGATTACAATGCTGTAACAGTTGTTTCAGACGGACAAGAAGCCTTGCACGGAATGTACAGCTCCTCCCTCAAATGGTTTGCCCCATGGAAGAGTATAGCAGGAGACGATATCGAACAAAACGACGATTTGCAATTGGAAACCATGATTCGTGGTCTATTCCCAAAAGCAACATTGCTCAATTACATAAAGAATTACATTTTCCACGAAGACCACAACGGCATGCTCATCAAGAAAGGAGCAAAATACCACCAATATTGGGGCATTTTAGCCGCGGTTAAAAGTTCTGTAGAAAACATCAAACCAAATGGCGATGGTCGCCTTGGGGTTATTTGGCACACGCAAGGTTCTGGGAAAAGTATTTCCATGGCCATCTTAACAGGAATTTTACGCCAGTTACCAGAAATGCGCAATCCTACAATTGTCATTCAAGTAGACCGCAATGACCTCGATCAGCAATTGTACGAAAGCTTTGTTTTGTGCAAAGATTTAGTAGGCGATGTACACCATGCAACATCTACAGATGGTTTGAGAGAATTATTGAGTTCAGATGGTGGAGGTGTTGTTTTTACTACGATTGAGAAGTTTAGATTAAAGAAATCCTCCCCCTTAATCCCCCTCCAAAGGGGGAAACTCGAACCAACTTCGATTGACGATGAGGAGACTAGAACGGCTCCCCCTTTGGAGGGGGCAGGGGGGAGGACAGATGACTCCATAACAGACGAAACAGTCCACCCGATCCTTTCAGAACGTACAAATGTGATTGTTCTAGCAGATGAAGCACACAGAACACAATACGGATTTAAAGACGGTGGCTATGCGCAAAACATTCGCCGTGCATTACCAAACGCTTCCTTTTTAGGGTTTACAGGAACTCCAGTAGATAGCAAAGATTCAGACACTGAAATGGTGTTCGGACCTACAATTCATGCATACGACATTAAACAAGCCGTAGAAGATGGAGCAACAGTTCCCATTTACTACGAGCCAAAGATGATCCCCTTAAATATTAAGACAGAATTTACAGAAGAGCTGGAAGAAGTTGCTGAAGGAGATGAAAATGAAAACAAAATTGTTTGGGCGGCGATAGAAGATGCTGCTGGATCAAAAGACAGAGTAGATCGAGTGGCAAAGGAAATTTTGACGCACTTTACCAATCGTTGTGAATCGCTTGAAGGTAAAGCAATGGTTGTTGGCATGAGTCGACGCAATTGTGTAAAAATCTATGATGCGCTTACGGCCTTGGAAGGTTGTCCAGAAGTGGCGGTAATCATGACGGGGAATATTTCAAAAGATCCTATTGAATGGAATCCGCACATTCGCACCAAGGAAAGTATGGAAGGAATCAAGAAACGGTTCCGTACGCCAGAAGATCCGTTAAAGATTGTGATTGTGCGCGATATGTGGTTGACAGGATTTGATGCGCCATGTGTGCATACCATGTACATCGATAAAGTAATGAAAGGACACAACTTGATGCAAGCAATTGCACGTGTGAACAGAGTATTTGAAGGAAAACCATCAGGTCTTGTTGTCGATTTTATTGGCATCTCAGGTTTCTTAGCGGAAGCAACAAAGAAGTACACCACAGGAGGAGGAGAAGGAAAACCTACTTTTGATCAAGATGAAGCGGTTGAATTGTGTCTTGAGCAATTGGCAACCGTAAAATCATTAATGGGAGGCTTTGAATTGGATGAACTCAACGCGCTTTCAGCAGGGGGTAAATTGCTTTGGTCGAATGGATTGGTGAACGATTTGTTGAAATCCGATGAGGTGACAGAACTATTCCTTAAAGAAGAAATGAAACTTGCCGATTTGGTTGCCATGACGAAATCGAGTCCTGAGATTTGGGAAATTCAAGAAGATGTTGGAGTCATACAACGGATTCGTCAAACAGTTCGTAAAATCAAATATCCACCTGGTGCAGGACGACAAAAAGCAGATGTGATTAAAGATTTAATTAGCAAATCTCTAGAAGCAAACAGCGTTGTTGATCTCGCAAAGATGTATGATCTCGACAAAATTGATATTTCCATTGTTGATGACCAATTCCAAGCGATGGTAAAGGAAAAAGGATCTGAAAATATTAAGGTGGAGTTGTTGCGTCGCATCATCAATGATGAATTGAAAGTTCGCTCCATGAAAAACATTTTCAAAGCAACGACTTTAAAGGAAGAGCTAGACCGTGTTTTGAGCAACTACCACAAGAACAGTTTGGACTCCATCGCTGCGATTAAGCACTTGTTAGACATCGCCAACGAATTCCGTAACGAAGACAAACGATTGAAAGAACTGGGTCTCACAGAAGAAGAATTAGCGTTCTATGATTTGTTGATGTCCAAGGGAGAATTGATCAATCAAAAAGGACCTATTCAGGATTTAGTGCATAAGGTTGTAGATAGCGTAAAAAAGAACTTACAAATCGACTGGACGAAGAAAGAGGATGCCAAGGCTGCCATTCGTTTAGCAGTGAAGAAAGAATTAAAAGGGAAAGTTCCATTTTCAGAGTTGGATAAGATTCTGAAAGAGGTTGTAGAACAAGCTGAGGGGCAATTTAAAGATTGGCCTTTGGTGGGGTAAAATATCTACAGTTTTTAGAAAGTGATCCATTGGCTTCTCATCATGAAGACAGGTTAAATAAGGCCATAAAGTAAAATTAGAATGATAGACAGAATAAAACGCGTTCCACTCCGCAAAGTATGGAAACACGAAGCACACGACTTCACAGTATGGTTAGAAGAAAACATTGACGTTTTAACAGAAGTCGTGGGTTTTCAATTATCCAATCCAGAGCGTGAGCAATCAACAGGAAACTTTAACGTAGACATTAAAGCAGATGATGAATCAGGTGATGTAGTAGTTATTGAGAATCAACTGGAGAAAAGCGATCATGATCATTTAGGGAAGATCATTACCTACCTCTCAGCTTTCGATGCCAAAAAGGCCATCTGGATCGTAAAGGAACCACGCCCCGAGCATGTAAAGGCAATCTCCAACCTAAACGAATCATTCTCCGGTTGTGATTTCTGGTTGTTAAAGATTGAAGCCATCCAAATTGGTGATTCAAATCCTGCACCGTTAATTACGAAAATTGTCGGACCAAGTGAAGAAGCAAGGAGCGTTGGTAAAATAAAAAAGGAAGATTCTGAACGACACCGACTACGATTGGCTTTCTGGACCAAATTCCTAGAGCAGGCAAAAGGTACTTTACCATTGTTCAATACCATATCTCCAACGAAAGATGTATGGATTGGAAAGTTTGTGAACAAAGGTTTTTGCTATTCATTTTGGATTACCAAAGACGGAATCCGATCTGAGCTTCGAATAGACTTTGGCAAAGAACAAGAGGAATACAATTTGAGCGTATTTAATGATTTATATGTTCATCACCAGGAAATAGAGAGCGCTTATGGAAAAGAGCTTGAATGGAATGATGCCGATGGATACCGAGTGTGTATTGTTCGTGACGTATTCAAGAATGGAGGGTATCGAAATCCGGAAGGAGAGTGGAGCAAAATTGCGGGAGAAGCGATTGATGCAATGGTGCGATTGGAGAAAGCTACGAAACCATATATTTCTAAAATAAAATGAATCGCGTCATCATCATAGGAAATGGCTTTGATGTAGCGCATAGGTTACCAACGAGGTATGAGGATTTCCTAGCATGGTATTTTAAAAAGGGAATTAAGGAATCTCAAGAGAAAATAGGTGAACCTATAGAAAACAGATTGATAACCGTTACTTCAGCTCGAAAAGATGAGAAGAATGAGCTGGATAAAAATTTGGATACAATTGAAAACTTTGCTCAAAATCAGGTACAAATCCATCCCAAACCCCGTACAAATACCTGTTTTTCACCTTAACCTTCCATCTCTCCCTTCTTTTCCCTATCCTAGTAGTCTATTAGAAAATCTAAAATCATGTATATTCTCGGAGTATTTGGCCCATGGCAAGTAATGGTACTACTGTGTCTCGTTGCCCTTCCTATCGTTTTAATTCTTGTTCTCGTAAATTCCCGCGCCAAACACAAAGGCAAGGCAGAAGCGCTCGACTCTGTAATTACCAAATCGAATAGCGAGCAAAAAAGCGAGGAACCTGACACAACGAAAGTGTTAGATCAACTTGAAAAACTAAACAAACTCCGTGAATCAGGAGCGCTTACGCAAGAAGAATTCAATGCGCAGAAAGCGAAGTTGTTGTGAACCGACTCATCATTATAGGAAACGGCTTTGATTTAGCGCATGGGTTGAAGACTAGTTATGAGGATTTTATGCGCGATTTCATTATTGAATGTTTGAGAATAGTTGACCAAAAGATGCGTCATATTGATCAGCTATGGGAAATACGGAGTTTAGTTCAGCCTGGTGTCATATCAGCTTCTATGGAGCTGGATAATTCATCGGATAACCTGCGTCAAATTGTAAGAAATTCGTGTGATATAGTCAAATGGCATTCGCCTTTCTTCCGTGATTTATATCACGTACTCTCGGAACAACGATGGGTTGACATAGAAAGCACTTATTACACCGCTTTGATCGAGGAACTGAAACGTCCTATTCAGGATCATGACAATTTAAAAAAACTGAATTCGGATTTTGACTTTCTTAAAAAGAAGCTGGTCGCCTATCTCTCTAAACAGGAAGCAGCATTTAACCTAAAAGATAAAGCGGTGCTAGTGTCAAAATATAAATCCATTTTTCAGAAGAATTTAACTGCGGCTAAAGTGCCATTGGGTAACGAAATTGGAAGAGTTACAATCGTGAATTTCAATTATACGGGTGTCATTACAATGTATCTAAAAGAAATGATGACCTTGTCAATAGGTCAGATACAAGTGCATGGGTGTAGCATGGATTCCGATACGATCATCTTTGGGTTCGGTGATGAATTGGATGAGCATTATCAGGACATTGAGAAAATAAACGATAACAATTATTTTAGACATATCAAATCTTTTGGCTACTTCAAGAATAGCGCTTATCGAAAACTCATGAATATTGTTGACTCGAGGAAATTTGAGGTCTGTGTTTTCGGCCATTCACTAGGTCTTTCCGACCGCACCATGTTTAGCCAGATTTTCGAATCCCCGAACCTGCAAGACGTCAAAATATTCTACTACCAGCGGGAAGACGGTACCAATGATTTCACAGAAAAAACACATGAAATATCACGTCATTTTAAGAATAAAGGACGCATGCGCTTAAAAATTGTTCCTTTCTCCGAATCCGAGCCCATGCCCCAACTAACTCCTAAAAAATAGACCCTTACCCTTACCCTTTTACCCCCCCTCAACACGAACCTTTGCAAACTTTTTGGAAACGGGTTCTCTCGCCTCCTTTCGAATATGGATTCATATTTTGGTATCTTTAATCCCAACAATTAACATGCTTTAATTTCAATTCTATGAAACGACTATTTGTATTTATTATGATGTCCATGTGGGGTGTTGGGAATGTCCATGCAGCGAAAATTCATGAATTACAAATTAGCGTTATTGATAAAGAAAGTGGAAACCCAGTGCAAGGAATTCGTCTTGTAGTTAGCGGTCATACTACTCAGAAAGCAGTTTGTTTTACAGATGCAAATGGAAGATCAATACATCAATGGGAAGGGTCACGGAAGGACATACGCATTGCGGTTGAAGACACAAGTGGCGTCTATCGAAATACAAATAGATATTTAGCCAAAGCCGAGTTAAGAAAAGGAAAGATCCATGTGAAGATCTCATTAAGGCGCTTGCCCGACTATTCAGTATTATTCGCTGAATTTAGGGAAATAGATCGGGAAATTGACGAACGAAACCGAACGAACGGAGTTGATATCACAGTATTTGATGGAGACTGTGAAAGATTCGATGATCCAGAATTCAGTGGTGGTGTAGCCGCAATGCAGCAATACATTGCAGGGAATGTTGAATATCCGCATGAAGCTATTGAAATGAATGAACAGGGAAGAGTATACTTGAGTTTTATTATTGAAATGGACGGTACTATCTCGCATGTCAAAGTAGAGCGGGGTGTCTCTGATACACTGGATTATGAGGCTGTGCGACTTTTGTATAGAATGCCTAAGTGGATCTTCGGATCATGTAGCGGGGAGCCTGTTAGAACAAAGGGAAGGTTACCGATTAGTTTTACCCTAAACTAACCCCCCCCATGAAACTCATCACAGTCCAGCGCCTAAACACTTCCATCGACGCACACCTCCTGCAAAATTACCTCGAGTCAGAAGGCATCGACAGTTTCATTCAAGACGAACACACTGTTGACATCAACCCCTTGTTTAGCAATGCCATTGGCGGAGTACGTTTGCAAGTACGAGAAGAGGATGTAGAAAAAGCAGTGGAAATCATTGACACGTACAATCACAAACCCTACCTCGATAAGAAAGGGAACGAGATCAAATGTCCGCAATGTGAATCCACGCGATTGTACGCCGATTTCAATTCCATGAAGGACACAGGAAGCGTTATGGCCGCACTGACCTCCCTTTTATTTGGGGTATTGCCCCTTTATCGAAAGCGCGTGTATCGGTGCAAAGAATGCGACCATGAATTTAATCCTTTCGTCGACTCAACAAATAGTTGAATTAAATCGCCAATTTTGTGGTAAACGTCCGTAGAATGAAAAACCTTATACTATCTATCTTTCTCATCAGTTCGCTGTCTAGTTTTGCAGGAAAAACCTTTGATATCACTATAGACATTGAAGATGTTTACACAAAAAATCGTGTGGCGTCTATATCACTGACTTTTACAAATACTAAAACCAAGAAGGTGTGGCAAGCGGCAAGCGACGATAAAGGAAAGTTGAAGTTGATAGAGGTCAAGGGGAACTATTTCGAAGTAACAATCAGTGACAAGAGCGGATATTATTTATCAAAAACCTTTGATTATTCTCAACAGAACAACAAAGATAAGTTAGAGACATTCTACCTCTACCCTTCAGAGAAAGTCCACCAGCAATGGATTGCAGAAGAAGATGAAAAATACGGAGATGATAACTCAGGTCCCTTGGCGCTTGACCAAAACTCAGGAGATATGATTTGCGGATGTTCATTTGATGATTTTGGAGATGCCTCCTACAATGGAGGAGCAGCGGAAATGCAAAGATTTATTGCGAACAACGTAATGTACCCGCAGGAGAGTATCCATATGAATGAGCAGGGACGGGTGTTTGTGAGTTATATAGTTGAAGTAGATGGAACAATTACCCATGTAAAGGTTGTAAAAGGCAGTTCGCCCTTTCTGGATGCCGAAGCCATTCGGTTAGTTCGAATAATGCAAAATTGGGAGCCAGCCACCTGCGGAGCCAATAAAGTACGTTCTGTTTGTCATCTGCCAATCAATTTCACCTTGAATTGAATTTAAAGCTTCACCCCAATGAAACCAATCTTCCTCCTCCTAACCGTATTCATGTCTGCTTGCAATCGTGTAAATGTATACGAATATGACACCTACACCACCACTATTACGAAAGAAGGGCGCGTGAAAGCTACAGGAGTAGCATGGGATGGAAAAGCTGGAGCGCTGGTAGAAACAGAGAATGGTGAAATTTACACCTTGGATAAAAAATCCGAATGGGGCGAGAAATATTACGGCAAGCGCGTACAGGTCAAAGGGCGCCTAAAAGTTCGCAAAACTGTGTTGAAAGATACAACGGTAATCATGCAATACGCTCCTGAAATCGATTACATTATCTTTCCTAGGATCAAATTATTGAAGGATTGATCGTAAGAAATCAACCTGATCTCGTCACACCCCGAATCTTTGCAAGTGGTAATGTGCTGGCATGCGAGAAGTGCGGACGAAGTCAACGCATGAAGCAATGACATGCATATGATGCGTAGCAACCACCTCGTAAAGGTTCTAGATTTCCCCTTTCTTTTTTAGCAATAAGAGAGTGTGTAGCATTCGAATACCAAACGAAAATGCCGGGAAGAAAGGAAATAAAAATTCCCCCCAATCATTCGATCAAAAGAGAATCTTAATCCGTCATGAAAAAAACAAATAATTTTAAAACACCAGACCAACAACTACTCCAGGCATGTGCAAGCGTTGATTATCATTTTTGAAGTTGCTCTCCTCCCATAAAATGCGGTAGTATCCGTACTCAAGGCCCACAGTCATTTTTTTAAATCTCAACTTGAGTTCAGAGCTACCCCCAAAGCCATAGCGTACATCCACATGATTAGTAGACCCAATTTCGAACTCCGTTACAAAACCTCCTGTGGCATTAAATTCCAATCCAAGTTTGTCCGAAAGCTTAAAGAGATTACTCATTCCCACATGCAATGGTGCTATATGATTTAGATTCGGTGGTAACGACACGCTTATTTTTGCCCAGTTGACCTGTAGTCCACCGCTCCACTTATTTTTATGCATAAAGTAAAAGTTGTTTCCCGCCTTCACGTGTAACATGATGATCAG
>CAJQJL010000004.1 GCA_905478665.1 uncultured Flavobacteriales bacterium | reverse complement strand
TCGGTGTAGCAAAAGGGACCGTTGCTCCTGCATCTGTCCAATAAGTTAAAGTTCCTGCATCACTTCCCGCAGTTACCGCTGCTACAGTAATATCTACTGTCGCTGGCGCACAAACTGCTGCTGGATGTGTAATAATTAAACTTGGTAATGGGTTCACTGTAACTGTCACGGGTTGCACAACAGTACATCCACTCACATCCAATTGAATATAATATGTTCCCGCTCCAGCTATTGTAGGTGTGGCAAATGGCACTGTTGCTCCTGCATCAGTCCAATAAGTTAATGCACCAGCATCACTTCCTACTGTTACCGCTGGCAAAGTAATGTCTACCGTTGAGGGTGAACAAACTGCTGCTGGATCCGTAATAATTAATGCTGGTGCTGGTGTTACTGTAACATTCACAGCTGCTACAGTTGTACATCCACCAACGTCCAATTGAATATAGTATGTTCCAGTTCCCACCGCAGTTGGTGTAGCTAATGGAATTGTTGCTCCAGCATCTGTCCAATATGTTAACGTTCCAGGATCACTTCCTGCCGTTACCGCCGCTAATGTAATATCAACTGTACTAGGTGCACAAACCCCTGTTGGATCTGTAATTACCAAGTTAGGTCCAAGCGAACTCGTTACATTAACAGGCATTACAACCGTACACCCGCTAACATCTAGCTGAATATAATATGTACCTACCCCAACTACTGCTGGCGTAGCTAAAGGAATCGTAGCTGCAGCATCCGTCCAATACGTTAATGTTCCGGCATCACTTCCAGCAGTTACTGCAGCAGCCGTTAAATCTGCTGTTCCTGGGAGACAAATAGCTGGTGGATCAGTAATAACAAGGTTTGGTGCAGGCGCCACTGTCACAATAACCTCTACTCTAAAGGTACCAGGACATAATCCCACCCAGTAGGAAGTTGTTGTCGCAAGGACAGGTGTCGTTACAGACAAACCAGTTCCAATATTTGCACCAGATGGACCACTAAATTGTTGTGTATACCATGTAATGTCATTGACGGCAGCTCCCACTGGTAAAGTTCCTAATAATGTAACACTAATATTTGCTGTATTACCAGCACAAATTGTTGCACCGTTACTGTCTAAATCATAATATGGTGCAGATAGACTTGCCACTCCCGAATGACCATTTGTTGCTCCATTTGGAGGGAAATTAGCCATTAACTGTGTTGCATGATCAGAGATTACAACTCCATTCGCACCAGCAGTAACATTTTCAACTGGAGCTCCAGAAGTATAAGCTATCGCACCACCTGCTCCAGAACCACCTGGGCCGTCTGCTTCGTCTGGCACGAGGTTAAATGTTGTATGAACCATATTACCACCATTACCACCAATTGCGTTTAGCTGAATGGTTGCAGGAAGAGCCGTAGCATTTTCTAAATGAACCCATCCTCCAGCACCTCCACCTCCAGCACCGTCGTTCCCTTGTGCAGGACCTGAATTTCCGCCAGCAGCACCATTTGCTTCAATGCTACCAGACCCTGTTATTGATCCGTAATTCGTTATATAAACTAGGCCGCCTCCACGACCACCAGAACCTCCTTGACCACTATCCTGATCACCAGCACCACCGCCACCACCGAAGAAAATTCGTCCAGCGTCATAGGTTAATGGATGACCACCACGTCCTCCATTCGTTTTACGCGCATCTCCAACCCAAGAACTATTTCTTGGTCCAACTACAAGCGGGTTAGGAATTGGTAATGGAGGTGCTACATCTGCTAATGAATACCCTCCTCTACCTCCTCCAGGGGATACGGTTCCAGTAAGCGCTGTAAAGCCAGGAGCTGGAAGTGGCGAACCACTCGGGTAAGGTGGGTGTGAAAGATCTAGATTCCATGCTGCATTGTATGCAGGATCTGGAATTCCATTTCCAGTATACGGATTTGCCCCAGTGTAAATATTGGATCCACCGCCTCCACCAGCGTTTTGGTACCCACCACCACCACCGCCGTTGGCAGCTGCAGCCGTTCCAAATCTTGCCCAAATTGCATCATACTCAGTGTAATAACCGTAGATTCCCTCCCCCTTCTCAGATCCTTCTATCGCATTATCAGATCCAAAAAATGTAACTCCTGTTGTATTCAACGGATCTCCAGCCTGCCCAAATGCATCAACCTGACCTCCTCTAAATCCAGATGCCGTGGCGTTTATCGAGCCATCAACATCTAAAACTTGTTCAACTTCAATCGCCACGACACCGCCTGTCTGACCATTCCACAATTGCGGGACAATGGAAACTGCGGCACCAACTGTTAGATTGTTAAACCGAGGAACACGAACAATTTGAACATGTCCTTCATTGGTTCCTCCAAAATCAGTTGTAAACGAAAAATCATAATTATTTTTAAGCGCACATTGAAGATTAATTGTATTTCCACCTGCGACACTTAGTACCTCAACTTGTTCGAATCTACCCGCGTTGTTGTAACCTCCCCAGTTAACATTCGGATCATTTGGACTACCCCAAGCCTCAATATGCTCAAACCAATCTCCCGACCAAGTATATCCGTTTGGCACTGAATAAGCTGGAGAGAAGGCCACATCGTTGTTAATATCGCATCCTTGCATCTGAATGATCATAATCAAATCTCCAGGAGCCAAGTTACCACCGAAGACACCACCTGTCATAGCATTGTTGTTCACCTGAATAGACAAAGCTCCTGCTGTTGCATTGGCTGTTAGATGCGTATAGGTATTAACAATTGTGTTTGGAGCTCCAATAACCAGGTCTCCATCCTTAGCACGTTGCGAAAAACTGAATTGGATAATTCCCACGCAGAAAGTGAGTAATAGTAAGATTTTAGTCGATCTCATAACCAGAGGTATAGTTTTATATAGTTATCAGACGAAATTACGGAAAAAAAGTTGGGTTTTACTCGAATTCTTTTGTTACCTCTAATGCTATCTCGGCAACTGCAGGACAAATAGTTGTATTCTCTAATGTAAGGTCTAGAATTTGTGACATTTTTTTACGGTCCGTGTGCGGAAAGTCGCGACAAGCCATCGGTCTAAAATCGTAAATGGAACAGAAATTATCTGAGCCCAGAAATGCACATGGAGCACTTATCAAAACCCAATCATTGTCTTCATCCTTCTTGAGATATATCTTCTCAAATTCAGCGACATTGACTTTCATTTTTTTTGAAATCCTTTTGATGTCTACATCTCTAAAAATTGGACTCGTCGTTTTACAGCAATTTGCACACTTCAGGCAGTCTATTTGCTCAAAGGCCTTGTCATGAAGCTCATGAAAAACATCGTCAAGGTTTTTAGGACGGCGTTTTTTTAACCTTTTAAAAAGCTTCGCTATATCTTCTTTTTTCTCTTCTGCGGCGTCTATTCTTTCCTGATACTCCATGATGAACCTGTCTTTCTTGTGGGAAATGCATTCTCCTTTCCTATATTTAACGCGAATTTAATTAAACCATGGACAAATTTGATTTAATCGTTATTGGAGGAGGACCTGCTGGCTATGCTGCAGCGATGCGCGGAATTGATTTCGGGAAAAAGGTATGCCTCATCGAAATGGACCGTGTTGGCGGCGCAGGAATCTACAACGGAGCTCTTTCATCCAAAACACTTTGGGAAATGGCGAATAAAGTGTCCCACATTAATGAATCACTTATTTCTGGTGGCCGTTCACCCTATGAAATGTCATGGAAAGAGGTGCGTAAGGTTTTGGACGAAGCTATATTCGAGCGAAAATTCCAATACACGTGTCATATAAAACTTCTGCAAACTGAATCTTCAAACCCACTGCTTCACTTCGAAAGAGGTAAAGGCTCTCTTGTCTCTAAAAATGAAGTCAAGATCTCAAATAACGGCGAAGAAAAAATAGTCTGGGGAGAAAAAATTGTCCTTGCATCAGGAAGTAGACCGCGCAAACTTCCAAATATGGAAGTAGATGAAGAAGTGATTATGACAAGTGACGGAATCGATAATTTAAAGGATTATCCTGAAAGTCTTGTCATTGTCGGTGCTGGTGTAATTGGCTGTGAATATGCCACTATATTTTCCAATTTCGGAAAAACGAAAGTTTATTTAATTGATCGACAGGATCACATCCTTCCGTTCGAAGATGAAGACATTAGTAAAATGGTTGCAGGTAACCTCGAACAACACGGCGTCACAATTCACCATAATGCCAATCTAGAACGTTTGGAAAAACAAGGCGACAAAGTTGAGTATGAGATTAGTTTCCCTGATGGGCACCATGAAATAATTCTTGTTGAAAAAGCCCTTCTTTCAATTGGTCGCGTTCCTAATATTGAATCATTGCACTTGGAAAATGCAGGCGTTAAAATGTCGAAAAGAGGTGTTCACATTGGCGACGTTGATACGCAAACAAATATAGACAACATCTATGCTGTAGGTGATGTTTCAGGAAGAATTGCGCTTGTAAATATGGGGGAGATTGAAGCCCGACATGCCGTTGAAAAAGCTTTTGGTGGGAAAATAGAGCCGTTGAGCTACGACAACGTTTGTACAATCATGTTTTTGAGACCCGAAGTGGCAGCTGTTGGATTAAATGAGACCCAATGTCTCAAGCAAAACATTCCTGTTAAGGTTGTGAAAATTGACTATTCGGTTATAGCACGGGCTATTGCAATGCGAAAGACTCAGGGATTCTTCAAAATCATTGTCACAAATGACGATCAAATGCGCATCCTCGGAATGCGGGCGGTTGGAGAACATGCTTCGTCTGCTATCCAGGCTGTCGGACTACTCATAAAAATGAATGCACCGATTGAAGTCCTTTCCGAGCTCATCCATCCTCATCCATCGATTGTGGAAGGGATTCAAGAATGTGTACGCATGCTTCTCAACCGTTCGGTTTTCAAATCATCTGTATTCAAAGATAAACTGGCTTGTTATTCGCTAGTGGATGGAGTTAAAACGCCTTTAGAACGTCTCTGATTATTTCCCGCGAAGATCCATCGAACGAAGTGTATTGATCATCAAAGAAGCAATTGTCATTGGGCCTACTCCACCAGGAACAGGCGTGATGAATGAACATTTTGGTGCTACCTCGTCAAACAAGACATCTCCTTTCAATGCCCAACCACTTTTCTTAGAAGCGTCAGGAACACGTGTAGTCCCCACATCAACAACAACGGCTCCTTCCTTCACCATGTCAGCAGTTACAAAACCAGGTTTCCCTATTGCCGCAATGATAATATCCGCCTGAAGAACTTTTTCTGTCAAGTTTTTTGTTCGACTATGTGTTAAGGTCACCGTACAGTTTCCAGGGTTAGAATTTCTCCCCAACATAATACTCAACGGTGTTCCAACGATGTTACTTCGCCCTATAACTACGCAGTCCTTACCTGCTGTCTCAATATTATTTCGCTTCAACAACTCCATAATTCCAGCGGGTGTAGCAGGAAGAAAACAAGGCAAATTCAATACCATTTTCCCCAAATTTTCGGGATGAAAGCCATCAACGTCTTTTAATGGATCAATCGCTTGTGTAACCTTTAATTCATCAATGTGCTTTGGCAAAGGAAGTTGTACAATAAACCCGTCAATAGCAGGGTCGTCGTTCAACTCATTTACTTTCGCCAGTAATTCTTCCTCACTTACCGAATCCTCATATTGAATGAGCGAGCTTTCAAATCCAATTTGCTCACAAGCCTTTACTTTTGCATTTACATAAGTCAACGAGCCACCATCATTCCCCACTAGAACGGCAGCCAAATGAGGAACTTTTTTCCCATTGGCCTTGCGCTCTTCAACCGCAAGTCTTAATTCCTCTCTAATTTCTTGTGCTGTGGCTTTTCCGTCTAATAACTGCATCGTATTCAATTTTTTTCCACTAAGATAATACTCCATCTTACTTTTTTACAAAATCATTTAAAATTCATATAGCACTTTTCAACTATCTTTGAAAAAAACTTATCGATGAAAAAAGTAATCTTCCTTCTGTTTGTCACAACATTGTCAACCCAAATTGCACGTGCTCAGAGTACAACTTTTGATGGTAGTGAAGTTGGAGTTGATCTGGCTTTCTCCGCATCTACAAATGGAGGAAGTGCAGGCTTAGGGCTTAAATACGGACTAAATCTTGGAGAATATTTTATTTTCGGTCCTTCTGCCAGATATGAATTTATGTGGTGGAAGAATTATGTTGGATCTGGACAAGAACTTGTGACAGGGAATCGAAGTGTCTACGGCGGTGGTGTTTTTGGACATGCACGCTTTTTCAATGCCCTTTTCGCAGGCGTGGAATTCGAAATGCTTCGGTCGCCTTACAATAAAAATGGATTTCTAGGAATTGAAAAAACATGGGCTCCCACCCTGTTCTTAGGCGGCGGATTTTCTATGGAATTCAATGAAAGCTTTCGTTTTAACGCTGGGATTATGTACGATGTAATCAATGCGACAAACAGTCCTTTCCGACGCTCATATTTCATTCAAAAGAAGACTACCGATGGAACTAGCGCAGGCTTTTTACCTATCATCTATCGGTTTGCTTTCTTTTTCCCAATTAGTTAACATCCCCTTCCAATGGCGATCAGCTTGAAACAAACATGGCCTACGCTGTGTTTCCTTGTCTTTCTCTCAACGTTTAGCTTAGGGCAAAGCGAAAAGAAAAAATCGGGAATTCAAGGAACGGAAATCGGCGCTGACTTCGTCTTTGCTGGTCATGATAAAGGAAATAATTTTGGCGGAGGGCTAAAGTTTGGCATTAACGTGAGAAACTATCTCATCGCTGGACCTGTTATTCGTTATAACCGAATCAATTTCCTTAAACTCGATCCTTGGAAAACATTTGACTCATTCGGAGGCGGAGGATTTATGGAACTTCGATTCGCCAAATTCCTTTTCGCTGGTCTGGAAGTCTCAGTAAACAAATCTCCATTTACAAAAGGGAGTACTTTTTTTACTTTAGAGGAAAAAAGCTGGGCTGCTTCGGCTTTTGTTTCTGGTGGGTTTTCCTATGAGATATAGAAAACGGTTAGAGTTGAGGCATGTGTTATGTATGATGCTTTGGATTTTGACCACAGTCCATTTCGCTCATCCTACCCCATTTATGAAGGTGGAGATGCTAACAAAAGAATACCAATCATGTATCAGGTAGGCGTGTTCATTCCATTGATGCGAAAGCCCGATTTTTATGAATAAAAAAACCGTGCTTGAAATTCAAACACGGTTTTCAACTATTCTTGCGATTCCTACTGAGGTTGCCCCATTGGCATCTGCGGTGTGTATAATGTTCCCTGAGGCCCATAATTTACCAATTCAATAAAGAAGCAAAGCGATTCTTTTCCTTGCTGCTCTCCATAAGCCAACTGCCATGGAATATGAATTCGGTATTTTCCACCTTTTTTCATTTTAGGCAATGCGAATGACCATCCTGGAATTACACCTCCATTAAGACTTAACGCTACTGGATCATTAACTCCCGTTGCGATTTTCATTTGATAACTGCTTTGCACTGTATCACCGAAAGCATTCGTCAGAATATATTCAACTTCAACATCATCTGTAGGACCAGGCATTCCACCTTTACCGTCTTCAATAACTTCCATAACGATACCGTTCTCAAATACTTCCACACCTGGAACATTCTTCGCTGCAGACATCATCTTCTCACCAGCCATTTCATTCAAATCCTTGATGAAATTTCCGATCATTTCACGTCGTTGCGCTTCGTCAATTAAAGTATCGGTTTTGTAAAGGCCATGTTTAAACCCAGTCTTAACCATATCCATGTTCATCTTATCAACGCCACCCATTCTTAACATATCGCTATAGAATGCAAAGCTATTTTGTCGACCAACACACTTTGACCCTTCGGATAAATGAGCAGTATCAAAATCTTGGAAGTAAGGCCCTAAAAATTTGATTAGGACATCTTCACAATCAGAACAATCATCTTCATTCAGATTCATATTGAACCCTTCCATGAGCATCTCCTTGTCTAATTCACCTGTTCTAGGACCACTTTCCAAAATGGAAGTTGCATTCAAGGCACCAAGTACATACCCAAGTCTGTCTTCAAAAGACTCTAGAACCACTGGCTCTTCAACAGGTTGTTCTTCAGCACTATCTCCACATGCGAACAGAAGTCCGATGGGAATAATCATTAACCACTTTTTCATTATGCTATTTCTATTAATTCAACATCAAAAATTAATGCCATAAACGGCTCAATTGGCCCTCCTGGATGTGGGCTAGCCCCATATGCTAGATGCTGAGGAATATACAATCTGTATTTAGATCCCTTTGGCATCAATTGCAAAGCTTCCGTCCAACCAGGAATAACTTGATTTACACCAAATGTAGCTGGATCACCTCTTTCAATTGAGCTATCAAAAACAGTCCCATTGATTAAGGTTCCATGGTAGTGAACTGTAACTTGGCTCGTAGGAGATGGCTTATCACCACTTCCCTCATTGAGAACTTCATACTGTAATCCACTCTCAGTAACTTGAACAGATTCTTTATCACTATTCTCAGCAAGAAATTTTTCTCCAGCATCTTTGTTCACCTTGAACATTTCTTCACTCTTGGCGGTTAAGAATTTTTGAATTATCTCATTTGCCTCTTCTGGTGTATATTTCAGCTCCTTTCCATCAAACGTATCTTGAATCGCTTCAGATAAAGCTTGTGTTGAAATTCCTTTTAAATTCTGTTGCATTAAGCTCCCGCCTAAACTCATTCCTACGCAATAACTTACTGCTTCTAATTCGTCTGTCATCAATTCTATATTTTTTTTGACAAAGATAGAGTTTAAATTGAAAAATTGTGATGCCTGATTTTGTCCTGCACATTTTGATTGTCCTTTAGAATAAAACGAAGTGTATATGAATGAATCAGAATTGTGGCAGTTGGTAGCAGTTCGATGAGTTAAACAGAATTACAAATTCAACAAAGGGCTTTCTTACTTTGACGAGCAAACAGTGCTTAAACGCTGAATTTCAATACTTAATACACTTATCGTGAAATGACTTTTTGTAAAGTGTGGAAAAGTTCTCTTTTATGCTGAAAACTTTCCTTTTACTATTGAAAACGAGATCGTATATTCGAATCCCAAAAAACTATAAAACTATGAATAAACTACTTCTCGTTGCTCTTCTTGTTGTTGGATTTAATTGTCAAGCCCAAAACTTTGGGATCCCGATCAAAGATCATCCTTATTATAACATAATTGAATGGAAAGGAAAAGGAGGGTTGTTGATGAGTCGCAGCCCAAAGGAAATTCTAAATCAAATTAGTTTAACATTGGTTGGCGATGAAGAAGAAGGAAAATGGGATCAGAAATTCAATCCAAAAATACGGAACCCTTATTATCTCTTTAACGAAAACACGCGCTACGTTTATTTTCTAGACAATTTGGACTTGATCAACAACGGTCGTACAACTTTCAACCAAATTAATTCGGGGGGCAACATCAAATCGACAGTTCTTGATATAGGGATGAAGGTAAAACGAATGGAAGGTAACTACGATTACAATAAATTTGAATTTCTAGATGCAGCAGTAACAGAAAAGGCGTTGGTTTATCATTATCGCTACTACCACAAAAAAGAAAAGGAATACCATGAATTCGCTGCTTTCATGACACATCACAATTTAACACTTTATGTTTTTGAACTTGGTTATGTTGATGCGAAAGAAGTCCAAGCTGGAAACAATGGTCAGTGGAAGTTTGCTGGTTTCGATGGAGAAACAATCTATTTCGCATGGCGAGAAGTTAAAACAGACGTTCGCGGATGGACTGTTAAGGGGTATTCTCCAAAGGGCATGATGCTTGAGGATCACTTCTTATTGGAACCGAAAAATCTTCGAAAGTTCCGCAATATCGGCTATGGAAACAGCGGAAAATATTATACCACAGACGAAAAACGTTTTGACCTAGAGACTGGTCTCGTTTCATTTATTAATGGTGCATTCTATACCGTTGTGATTCAAGATCGGAATGGAGGAAGTGAATTAGTACTCCTAAAAAGAGATGGTGATTTATGGGAAGAACTTAACGCCGTTGTATTGGATCCTATTAACGAAGAAGAAGACGATGTCCGCCTAGGAACATTCCCTATTAATGAAGGAATCACATACCACTACAAGCATCAAGGGGTAGATAAAGTTGGTATTCTACATTTCGAAAAAGGAAAAGAAGGGGGGCAAGAGGCTTTCACCGAAAGGAGTGCATATAATCCAAGTCGGTTAATTTTGGAAAATACAGAGGATGAATTCGTAACAAAGGTCGCAGG
>CAJQJL010000003.1 GCA_905478665.1 uncultured Flavobacteriales bacterium | reverse complement strand
GTTAGCTATCATGAATTGACGCGTGGAATACTAAAAATAGAACAATACTAATTGTTAACCCAAATGGTAATTCGATCAACATTTACATGCTCTCGTGTTTAAGTAGACCCTAAAGATAAGGTTTCACCCCCCCTTTAACCCAAAGGCTTTTGACCAACGCCTACAACAAGTTCACAGGGACCTGAAAATCCATTTGCGTGTTCAAACTTTGCCAATTCAGTTTGAATTTCTTCCCACGCTGCTGCTTTTTCTGCATCAGAGAGTCCACCAAGCATTTGATGTAGTGCCGCGAATGATTCATATTCAAACCGTACACACTCCTTCGCCGAATTCATGATTACGGGTGCACTTACCACTTTTGATTCGACATTCACAAATCCAGCTTTTGTAAAGGCATCGTCTAGAACACCATTTGCTCCCAAACTAAAAGGACCGGGCTGTCCAGCAAGCGGAGGAGGTAATTGCGCACGTCTTCTGATCACAGAAACAGGTGTTGAGAAGAACTGATTTTTATCTACAGTTGAATAAACAATGGCCGCGACATAGCCTCCGGGCTTCAACACTCGCATCATCTCTTTCAATGCTTTTTGTTGGTCGGGAAAGAAGATTAGTCCAACCCTTGAAATTACGGTGTCAAAAGAATTGTCGGGAACAGTCAGGTTCTCTCCGTCCATTTCCTTCGTTTCAATCGTGTTAATTCCTTTCTCGTTGGCGAGCTCGAGGGCAAAATCAAGAATTTTTGGGGCCAAATCTGTCGCCAATACATATCCACTTGGTCCAACCTTCTCTGCCGCTGTAATTGATTGTTCTCCTGCACCTGCCGCGACGTCTAAAACGCGGTAACCCTCTTTCACCTTAGCCATATCCAACATGAGATCGGTTGCAGGGCCTAGCCAACTTTTTAAGGTTGGGTGCCAACGGTGCCATGCTTCTGCGGCTGTTTGCCATTGTTCTCTAGTGGTTACCTTGTAATGCTGTGGGTCGAATACTTTTTCCATAATTGAAAGATTTTAGTGGTTGTTTTTTGTGTTAACTGAAAAATTGAAGACATCGGGTCTGGAATAGTGGCCAACGACATCGAACATACGTTTGGCTTCGATGATCTCGTTGAGGTCAATGTCTGCATATAGAATTCCTTCCTCAGCTTCTAATGGTCCCGCAAGAATTTGTCCTTTGGGACTGATAATACAGCTGTTTCCAGTATTGATCCATTCTCTGTCTTCTGGATATAATTTTTTGAAGTCGTAGCTATCTGGAATGTCCTCTTTTTTCAAGGCCATGCATGTGCTAACAACGAACATTCCGCCTTCTCTAGCGATGTGCTGCATGGACTGTTGCCAATTCGGACTCTTGTCCCACGTTGGCGCGGCAAGGATCTGCGCACCTGTTTCATAGATGGCATTTCGTGCGAGGGGCATGAAGTTTTCCCAGCAGATCAAACCTGCGATTTTCCCAGCGGCAGTGTCGTATGCTTTGAATGTAGAACCATCGCCTTGTGCCCAAATGAGACGTTCACCTCCTGTCGGAATCAACTTTCGATGCTTACCCGTTATTTCACCTTGATCATTGATAAAGAGTAGACTATTGAATAAGCTCGATCCGCTCGTTTCTGCGTTTCGTTCGTGCATTCCCATGACCACGCTGATTTTGGCTTTCTTGGCTGCCTCACACAGTTTGTTCGTAGAGTTATCGGGAATGGAAACGGCGTTTTGAACCAATTTCAAATATAGTTTGTTCAATTCTGCTCCTTTGCTGTTTGGAATTAACCAAACCCAATCTGGATACCCAGAAATGAATGCTTCTGGGAAGACAATTACTTTGGCTCCGTTCTTACCTGCTTCTCGTATTGCTTCACAAGCCTTTTCAACTGTTTTTTCTTTGTCAAGAAATACAGGGGTCAATTGTGCGGCTGCGATTTTTGTTTTGTTCATCATGTTGCTTCTGTTTAATTGATTAGAAACGCTATGATGCAAAGTTGCAACACACAGGGGCAGAACTATTTCACGATTGATTCAAAAACTGAAACAATTGACTCAAATTCTATTTTGTGGGCCTTATGCCAGTTGTTTTGAGAATTCTGTTGGAGAAATTCCAAACCGTTTCTTGAAAACACGTGTGAAGTAGGTCGGACTATTAAAACCGGATTCATACCCAATTTCAGCAATTGTCTTGTTGGATTGAAGCATCGAGCTCAGTGCTCCCAACAGACGTGCTTCTTGAATTAATTGGTTCGGAGCCATTCCAGTGAGAGCCTTTATTTTTCTACTTGCTTGTGATTTACTAAAGCCCAAAGTGGTGAAAAGATCCTCCGTCGTAAAATCGGAACGGGTGAAGTTTTCGTTGACAATTTTGGAAAGGTTCGTGGTAAACACAAAATCATCGCTCCCCAGAATTGTGAAGTTGCTTTGTTTTTCTTTTTGGTCAGAGAGTTCCTTTTCAGAAAGGGCAATTGTTTCTTTATCGAGGTATAATTTTTTATTCAGTCCCAAGGCACAAAGACCATTGACTTTCAGTTTCGTTTCTTCAAAAAAGGATTTGCCTTCTTCATCTACAGGTTTGCCGCTAACAACGGCTAAGTTATATTCGAGCTTGTCCGATTCAGCGTCGAGTACCGTCTTTATGGATGTAGCACACGAAATAGCGTCATTCGCATACATAAATGTCGCCATGGTTTGATAGTTCGGTTCGCGCACTATCACTCCGTTGTGATCGTTGACGAGCTGCTTCATCATTTTAAGGGAGTCGTTGTTTTGTTGAGAAAAATTGATGATGTTCGTCAATAGCACCGTTCGATAGCCTGGGTCAAGGTCGCCTGAATCAGTTGTCGCTAAATCATTGATGTTGGTGCCTTGCCCCATGAATAAATTGTATTCATTGTCTGCCACCTCAATGATATTGCAAGCGGTATTCCCGTGTGATTGTAGGTGAACCTGATTGCAAGCATCTTTGTCTGGCCCTTCCATAAGGCAAAAGATTGTTTTTGCCTGTTCGTTCACCCAATATTTCAGCTGCTTTACACCAAATTTATCTTGTATGGCGAGGTCTTCCATGTGTGCTTTCACAACATCTTCTGCTGAGAAATCATCGGAATCAACGGTATGGATGTCCATGTATAGTGGCATTCTGTCTTTTTTAGTGTTTTAGCTATAGCGAAAGCATTAAAGGTAAGAATAGATTTATTAATACGAGAGTGGTATACCTGTATTGCCACGCTCCGCTGGATTTGCAGTCCTGCGGAATAGCATTTAGAGAAAAGAATAGTTAACTCAAATAAGATGAAGCAAGGATGTGGTTAATGCTACTCAATTTATAGATTGCTCACATTTTTGGGTAATACGCCAAATAATTCCGTTAACGATATTTTCTCGACTATCTAATTTGAACTGAATCATTTCTTGGTCACTTAGTGTTGAGAAGTAGTCATATATTATTTCGAGATCGCCCTTTTTTTCCTTTTGATAGACGGTGTTATACATATATTGACGCTCTGTTTCGTATACTAAACTACTTTTAACCTTCTCAATTTTACCTTCTGACCATGTGTAGGTCTTTGCAAAATGGCCGACGATTGAATCTTTGCAATAATCGTAGATTAATTCATACCGGCTAACTTTTACAATTTCCATTATCATTGAGTCTTTTCCGTCGAAGATTATTTCAACCATGGTTGGAGGAGAGGAGTTTGGTAGCAAGTTAGATTTTGAATGTGTGTCCCGAATTGATTGAGCCAAGTTCGTAGGAAAGGAACAATTAGAGCGTACGTTGGTTTTTTCTTCTTCAATTGAATTTTCAATATCTTTTAGGGCTTTTTTAAGTTGGCCCTCAACATTATAAGGGTTAAAGCATACGGTTTCCTCCCCCATTTTCAAGTAGGAGTAAAATCCTGCATAAAAGTGATTCTCAGGGAGCGTCATTTTATTTCTGAATTCCTCTAGTCCTTTAGCCGTTGCGGTATTAAGTTGATTAGTGAGTCTTGAATCTAAATAATGTGTAGAACACTTACCATCTTTGTTAATTGCTTCAACTTTACCAGTTGTATATATTTTCATATAATGGTGGACCTTCACAATGGGCACATTGCTTTTGGTTATGTCTTTATTCTGATAAGAGGCAAATTCATATGCGACTTCATTTTGGGCAATTCCTGAAAAGGATATGAGAAGAATGACGAGAAGTTTCATTTTTAAATTTTTCAAAGTTCTGAAAAAGTAAATTAAATAGCTAAAATCATTGAAAGTCTAATCAAGTAAGACCTTGCTCCGCTGGATTTTAAATCCAGCGGAGCAAGGATGCTAGTATCCTTATCTGTTAATCGCATCTCCACCTTTATGAGGATTAGAATGATAACCAGGTGCGGATTCCTTTATTTGATGAAAACAATCATCAGAGCATACAATTACAAGTAAAGGAAGGACATCAGTCGCTACCCGACAGGAAATCCAATATTGCTCGAATCGTACATCAATTTCAACTTTATCGCAGATACTGCACACATTACCTCCGTGATAGTCGACAGGGTTATTTTTTAGATCTGGGAATCCTTTCTTGTTTTTTGTGTTGCCAAATAATGCTCTCGTGCTAACTGTACTATCTCTTAAATTATGACACCGTGTTATTTCGTATGGGAACCAACGCAAACCGTAAGATGTATATGGAGTGAATATCTCTAGTGCTTCTAGTTTTCCAATTTCTTGAGGTAGACGAGTTAAATTACTTCCATAAAGCATTAAATGTTTAAGTTTTTTTAGTCGACCTATTTCTTTAGGCAAGCTTCTAATATGAACCCAATGATTCTTATCGAATTGTTGCGATGGACGAAAAATTTCCTCAGAGTTTTTCGCACATGTATCAATAAATTCTATCAATGCTCCCCACGCATCACCTTCCCTGTCTTGGGAGTCAACTCGTACTTTAATTTGGTATTGGGACATAGTTTGGCAGTTGTTCAATGTTCACGTAAGTATAATAATACTTCTAAAGCATTGTTTTATCAATCACCTTTGTAGTGATAATAGCCAAGCTCGTCTGAATCAATCGCCTTAATTACGATCTCATCATCATAACCTAGAAAACCTCTTTCTGTAGAGAAGATCGTCGCAACTGGCTCACCAGATTGGAATAGTGTATCATTTTTAAATTGTCCTTCTAAGTTTCTTAGCTGATCTCCTATGTGATATCCAGATCCGTATAACCACCAATCTCGTTTAATTTCACTATCGCTCAATCCGCATGAAGAGAGAATAATAGAATAAGCAATGAGTTGGATTTTCATAGTTGATTTGGCCTTTTTATTTATGCTTTTTTACCAAGGTTTTGGGTAATTGACAATAAACACTCTCTTTACACCACTAATGTATCAATTATCGCCTTCACCAATTAAAAAATAACCTATCTCTTTCCTACAGCACCCTACAATTCCCCACCAGCATACTTCAAGTTCTCATCCGAAAGATGCTTCAGATAATCAAACTTGAGCCGCAATATTTGCCGTGTATGAAGATAATCATGTGCCAGCCAATTGGATAAAAACAGTTTGGCGGACATCTCGCCCAATGTTGGGTGATGATAGGTGTTGTCCCATTTTGGTGTGAGAAGTGATTCTAACCACTCAATGGATTGCTCACGTTCCTTCAGAAATTTTTCCAGCGTATCAGTATAGTTTTGCTTCATGTACGCGCGTTCTTGTGCCCATGCCGTTGGATTGATGGAAGGCATTATCTCATTGGGAATTTCAAGAACATGTTGCGTTCGTGCGCGAAAATCTTCCCGCTCCTCATCGTAGAGATGGCAAACAATTTCCAGAAGACTCCATTTGTCCGATTGCTGTTTCCAAAGCGCTTCTTCATCCGAAACGTCACGCAACAAGGTTTCATAAGTGCTTCTATTCTTCGCTAGTTCGTCGATGATTTTTGAATAATTCACAGGTGTACTCATTCTTCTTCAGTTTCAATTTTTGTTTTTCATCAACAGGTACACACACGGAACAACGAAGACGTTTAAGAACGTAGCTGTCAATAGACCACCTAAGATAACAATTGCCATTGGACTTTGGATTTCATTTCCAGCTTCGGAACCTTTAAGGGCTAGTGGAATCAATGCCAACGCTGTTGTAAGTGCAGTCATCAATATAGGATTTAAGCGATCGATAGACCCTTTTACGATTAGTTCATGCGTTTTCAACCCCGTTCCCTGCAGTTTTTGGTAGCGTGAGATCAGGAGGATTCCGTTGCGTGTCGCAATTCCAAAGAGACTGATAAAACCAATGGTTGAGGCAATGGAAACAATCCCTGAGGTGAAGTAGACAATAAAAATTCCACCGATTAATGCCAAAGGTAAATTAAGGAGGACAATCGCTGATAGCTTGAAGTTTTTGAATTCGAAGTAAAGTAACAAGAAGATGACAAGCACTGCTAAAAGAGAAGTAACCAAAAGGAGTTTTGAAGCCTTTTCTTCACTTTCAAACTGACCGCCGTACTCAATGCGATATCCGTTCGGGATCGTCATATTCTCTCCGATCGTGTTCTGAATTTCGGTAACTGCACCACGGAGATCTCGCTCGCTTACGTTGGCAGAGACAATTACTTTTCGCTGTACGTTTTCGCGGTTGATGGTATTCGGCGTGCTCACCGATTTCACTTCTGCGAGTTGTTGCAGTTGAATTTTACCGCCCTGCGGCAAGTCGATCAATGCGGATTCTATGTTCTCTATGCTTCCGCGAGCGGTTGTATCAAAACGAACCACCATGTCAAAGCTTCTGTTTCCTTCGTAAACATCAGAAACCATTTCTCCAGCAAACGCGACATCTACAAAATGCGTAAAGTCCGCGACGGTCAATTGATGTCTAGTGAGTAGTTCTGTGTTAGGGACAATGCGAATCTGTGGAACCTCTACCTGTTGCTCAACGGCGACATCTACCACCCCGTCAATTGCTGAAATGTTGCTCTTGATGTCGTTGCACAGTGTAAACAACTTGTTCAAATCTGGTCCGAAGACTTTAATGGCAATGTTGGCGCGCGTGCCTGATAGCATATGGTCGATACGGTGAGCAATGGGCATTCCGATGGTAATGCTGACACCTGGAACAGCGGTCAATTTCTCACGCAGGTCTGCCAGAAAAGCATCTTGGGATCGTTCCCCTAAAACAAATGGAGCTTCAATTTCTGAAGTGTTAACGCCCAAGGCATGTTCATCTAATTCTGCGCGTCCCGTTCGTCGGGTAACAATGTCAATTTCATCAGCCGATAGGAGAATGTTCTCCGCCATCCGTCCAACTTTATTGCTTTCTTCCAGCGACATTGAAGGTGGGCCGTCGATGCTAATGACCAAAGAGCCTTCGTTGAACTCAGGAAGGAAACTTCTTCCCAAGCCTGAGGCGATCCATAAACTAAATCCAAAGACTAGGATCGTTGAGAAGATGGTCAGTTTTGGGATTTTCAGAAAGCGTAGTAATGTTGCCTCGTAAATTCGCCGTAGAAAGCGCTCGGCGCGTGTTCCATCCGATTGTTTTAAGAGGAGTTTTTCGTTTTTCAACAGGTAGCTGCAAAGAACAGGCGTTACCGTAACGGCAACCAATAAGGAAGTCAAAACGGAAACGACGAAAGCAATTCCAAGTGGTTTTAGCAAGCGTCCTTCCATTCCTCCGAGGAAGAAGAGGGGAATAAAGGATACGATGATAATAAGCGTTGCAATAATGATCGAGCTTCTGATTTCTTTGGACGCTTCAAGCACGATTTTTAGCACCGATTGGCGTTCATCAAGTGACTTTCGAATGTTCTCGCGCAGCCTTTTGAACACGTTTTCTACATCAATAATGGCATCATCTACCAGCGCGCCGATGGCAATCGCCATTCCCCCTAAACTCATCGTGTTGATGGTGTAGCCCATTGCTTTTAAGACAATGAAGGAAACAATTAATGAAAGCGGAATGGCCAGCAAAGAGATGATGGTGGTCCGCCAGTTCATCAGAAATAAAAACAAGACAATCACCACGAAAAAGGCACCTTCCATTAAGGTTTGTTGCAGATTGCTGACCGAAGCTTCAATGAAATCTGCTTGTCTGAAAATGTTGCGGTTGATTTCAACGCCCTTGGGTAGAGAGGCCTGTAGTTCATCAATTGCGGAGTCAAGGCTTTCGGTCAATTCCAGCGTATTGGTTTGCGGCTGTTTTGTAATGGTCATGATCACCGCTGGACTGCAATTTTTTGAACCGTCTCCAATTTTATCTGCGCTGCCAATTCTCACTTCGGCAACGTCACCTATGGTTATGGGTTGATCGCCTTTCATTTTGACGAATGCACGCGCAATTTCTTCTGTAGATTGGATTCTACCATCTCCTTTGATGACGTAGCGATTTCCGAACTCGGTATAGAACCCTCCTGTGGCACTAGCGTTGGATTTCTGTCCTGCCACTTCCAATTCATGGAGGGAAACGTTGTAATAATCCAGTTTGGAAGGGGAAGCAAGAATTTGATATTGCTTGTACTCTCCACCAATAACGACGACGTTGGCAATTCCGCTGATCGCTTTTATGCGCGGTCGAATTTCCCAATCGGCAATGGTTCTCAATTCCATGGGTGGAATCGTGTCGGAAGTTACCGAAAGCAGCATAATCTCTCCCATAATGGACGAGACGGGTGCCAAGGTTGGCTCTCCCACTCCTTGCGGAAGTTTTTCCCGAATAGACGGAATTTTTTCACTAACGATTTGTCGAGCCTTGTAGATATCGGTTCCCCAATCAAACTCAACCCAAACAATAGAAATTCCAGCTGCGGACGAAGAGCGAATTCTACGGACATCCGTGGAGCCATTCAGCCCTGTTTCAATTTGAAAGGTGACGAGTTTCTCGACCTCTTCAGCTTCCATTCCGTGCGACTCAGTGAGTATTGCAACGGTTGGCGCCGTTAAATCTGGAAATAAATCCAGATCCATATTTCGAATTACACTGATTCCCGTAAGCGTTAACCCCACCGCAATGAGCAGGACAAGAAAACGGTTCTTCAGGGAGGCTTCTAATATTTTATTCAGCATCTTTTACGAGAATTAATGTGCGTGACTGTGTGCTGGAATCTCTCCACTCATCGAGGCCATTTTGACTTGATAGGCGCCTTTCGTTACAACGCGTTCACCTTCTTCTAATCCTGAAATGACTTCAACATATTTACCGTCCGAAACACCAATTTTAATATCTCTTTTCTCAAAACTCTCTCCAGCGGCCTGCACGATGACGCTGTATGCACCATAGTTTTCCAGCAATGCCGAGGTGGGAATTCTTAAAGCCGTGCCACGCTGTGTTCCGTGAATCCAAACTTCGATATAGCTGCCAGGAAGGAGTTCTCCTTGATTGTCCAATTCAAAATAAACGGGAATTTTAGGGTGCTCACTGCTGACGCTTTTGCCATAAGAGATTAGTTTTCCGTTGAAATCTTCAATAGCGTAAGGTTTTCCATTGAATAGGAAATTTGCGGAAATCGCGCTGTTGAGTTTGGTGTAATCTTTCTGACCAACATTGGCTTGAATGGTGAGGCGCTTGTTTTGCGTTATCACCGCCAAAGGTTCACCAGCTTCCACAAACTCACCTTCTGTCTTGTACAAATGTTTAATGTAGCCCATGGAAGGGGACTTGATTGATTTTCCTCCGTTTCCGTAGTTAGAAGCAAGGTTCTGGTATTCACTTTCGGCTAGCTGGAAGGCCAGTTGTGCTTCTTCATAGTCTGCTTTTGAAATTGCCTTTGAATTATAGAGCTTTTGCTTCCTGTCGTAATTAGACTTCGCTTGCGTGTAGTTGGATTTTGCCTGTAAAAAGTGTGTTTTTACGTTGTGGTCCGTCATATTTCCACCAATAACGCTAAAGAGGAGTTGTCCTGAAGAAACTTCTGATCCAATCATTGTGCGCGTTGAGTTGTAAACAACGATGCCGCTTGTGGTTGCTGTGATCACTTTTTCGTCGCCTTGAGCTGGGAGAATTTGTCCACCTGTATTAATGATTTCATGCACAGTATCGCGTGTAACGGGTGCGTTGGCAAATTCAATTTTCCAAGCTTGTTCTTTCAGGAATCCTATCTCATTTGGGTTTTCTTCTTCATGACCAATTGCCTTTTCTGCTGCGGCATGCGTCGCATATACGGTAACATCCTCGATGATAATTTTATCTGAGAAGGTCGGAGTGGTGAGTTCAAAAGTGAGTGTATAAACGCCCGCTTCTTTGGGTTGCAATGTTGGTGTGAAGATGCCAGGAGAGGATGGCTCAGAAACGGTGTTCCGAATGCCATTGGTTCCTTTAGTCAGACTTACCGTTAGCTCTCCTTTCTCAACCGCGTGGAAGGTTTCCATATCAGAGAAGTGTGCTAAAAACAGCGTGAGTTCTCCAACTATCAGTGGTTCAAATTCAACGAAGAGCTCCGATTTCTCAGTCCAGACGGTGTGAGAGACCGTAATTTCTTCTTCGGCGTGGTCGTGTTCTTCTGCTTCCTGACATGCAAATAGGAACAGGGCAAGAAGTCCGAATGTAAATAAGGTTGTGGTTCGCATAATGTTCTGCTTAATGTTCATGTGAATGGTGTTCCGAACCATCGTGATCGTGATCATGCATTGTTGTGCTGTCTTCGCCAACGGTAAATTCCTCTTGGTGGTGTGCATCATCTCCTTCGTGATCATGGTTGTGCGTTCCATCCTCGCCGTGTGCGTGACCATCATGATCGTGATCGTGTCCGTGGTCTGAGCCCGTGCAAGCTGTGAAACTAAACGTTGCTGCGCAGATGATGATTGCTAGATTTTTCATAAGTGGATTTTTATAATTCATGTCTAAATAATTTTGCCAAGGCTACTTGGTAGTCTTTTTCGACTGCCCGTAATTGGTCGTGAAAGGTATAATAGTATTGAAGCTCCATGACATAGGTGATAAAGTCAATTTCGCCAAGTTCCAATGATTTATTTAAGATTTCTTCGCTGTTCAAACCGTCCAATAATTCAGAATAGTCAGTCAGCATTTTTTTCATTGTTTCATAGTTGTGGTAAAGTTCTTTGATCTCAAAATAGTGTTCAACTTTATGTTCTTCCAGTCTTAAGTTGGTGAGTTGAACATTGGCACCTGCATGCTTCACGGTATTTTTATGTTCCCAAATCGGAATGGTTAAACCAAAATGAATCCCATTAAACACCTGTCCAAGTACCGATTGATAGTGATAACCTGTTTCAAGTTTGGGCAGTGCCATCGCTTTACGGATTTTAACTTGCGTTTGGTTCATTACAGCCTGTTGATTCAACCATAACAGCTGCGGATCAACCTCCTCAATTAAAGCTTCCAGGGTATTAAAGTCTGGAACAACTGGCTCTACGGGGTATACCAAATCATTGATACTTAGTTCAAGTCCTCCATTTAACTCAGTAAGGTGTTGGGTTTTTACTTCAACCTGGCTCTCAATCGTTCGGAGTTCTGATTGGAAATTCAACAATTGCAGTTTGGCTTTGTTGAGTTCAAGCCCACTGATTTGCTCAGCATCGTACTTCTTTTGATAGTTGGCAACAAGCTCAGTAGAATTGGCGGTCCGCTTTTCCAGTGTTTGTTTTTGACGGTTGAGATGAATCAATTCGAGGTAGGTGATCTTTGCCTCTAACAACACCTCTTGTTCCACTCCACGCAATCCGATTGTAGATAACTCATCCTGCTGATTTGCCATGTTTTTCTTGTGTGAATAAACTGTGGGGAAATCAAACCCCTGGGTGATGGTGAAATCAAATTGGTCTCCTCCTTCAACGGGTCTTCCAATTAGGTAATCTGCCGAAACAGATGGGTTTTCAGGAGTCAACCCAGCGTGATTACCGAGTTGTGCCGTAGCCACATTTTGTTTGGCGGCAATGATGGTTTTGTTCTTTTCCCGAACAGATGAAAGTGTCCGATCCAAGTTGTTTTGTGCTGAAACGGAAACCGTCGTAACTAGGATTAGAAACGTAGCGAAATATGTATGCATGACGCAATAAATTAATGTGCTCTTTGCAGAGACTTGAAAAAAAATAGGTGAAAGGTCAGCCCGTGCTAATTCAGCAAATGCGACTTAAGACATAGTCTTGAATTATGAAAGGGATGGCGGACCTCTTAAGGGGTCGGCGTGCTGCTCAAGACACGTATAAATGAGTGCTGGAGGATCGTAGTTTCTGATCGCTTCACGCGGTTGAATGACCGAAAAGGGGTTGCTAACAAACGCAAGGTCAATTGACTTCGCAGGCGTTTTTGTTATCCCATTAAAGGATTCTGTTGCGGTTTGAATAATGCAATCAGCATGATCATCATCGCAAATATCGATGTGATCAAAGTCAGCGAAAATCCCGATAATCGCTTCCAGCCAATTAGCGTTTGAAGATTCTAGGGCGCTGTGCTGATGTGAATGTCCGTGCGTTCCAGTGTGAGTATGATGTGCATGTGCCTCTTCGGTATGCGCCTCTGTTGAGAGGTGAAAATGAGGGATAACAGCATGTAAAACGACAAAACAATAAATGCTCAGTAAAAAAAATGACAGTATGTTTCTGTTCGTACGCACGGGATGTAAAAATATGAAAATTCTTGAATAGGAGTTGTGTGCTTGATTTGAGCGATGTTCTTCGAATAAAGTATCTTGGATTTTTTCAAATGTGAAATGAACTTTGTGAGCTTGCCTTATCTAAAGTGTTTTTTCGAGCTCAGAATATAGAAAACAAGAAAGTCGCCTGAACATCAAGCGGCTTTCTTGTTAGATTGAATAGTGGTTATGTTTGTGATAATTATTAGATGCGAATTGACTAATTTACAATTAGCAGTTTTGTTTTCTTTTGAGATGTCTGCGGATCATACAATGTCACTAAATAAGTTCCACTTCTTACTTGATTTGAGTCCCACACAATTTGACGCGAGTTTCTCATTTCTCCGCTGTAAACTACTTTTCCAGTTATATCGGTGATTTGTACATCTAAGTTAGATTCCTCTTCAAGTGACCTTATTGTTACCTCATTAGATGTTGGGTTGGGATAAATAGTGAATTCAAAGCTATTAGAACTTGGTAAGTTGTTTTCTTCGTCGATATTAATGTATTCAAAAGGTGCCTCTGAATCCCTATTTGTACCTGTGACATTTTCATTTGATTTACATGCCCAGAGGCCTGTGTTGATAGTTGCTTTAAAGGAACTCCCTTGATCAACAAAAAAACCAGGTAGTAATTGAATTGAGTTTTTCGCGACAACATCTAGCTGCCCTCTATATGGTTTTGAACCACTCCATTGTTCCTGTAAATAAACATTATTTTGCAGTGTAACGTTGTTTCCTACAAGGACATCAAATTGATCAAGCGTGATACCAGCCTCCGAATTGTTATTGCAAACAATATTTGGGACACAAGAAAGTTGTTTGTAGTATCGAATTGATTCAATTTCATATTCACTGGAAAAGTTGGTTGATGCGTCTGGCAAATCACTCCACGCTTGAATTGCTAAGTTTGCTATAATATGAGAACCAGGATGTTGAGGAAACGCTCTGTTTACCCTATAGCCTGTGCCTTGATTATTTAGGTTTAGTTCATAACATTCAACGGGATCAAAGCTGGTTCCCACGTCTCGAAATAATTGATAGGTAATTCTCACAAGTACATCATCGATGAAATACTGAATCTTATAGGGGTCATATATAAAGGTGAATTTGTGCATTGAGGTTGAGTAATCAACTCCTGTTTCATGTTTGGTTCCGCAGTTGAAGGCCCAATTATCACCATTGATATTGAAATGGGAATTTAGATTTGGTATTTTTGCCAATTTTGATGCATCATATTGCCATCCTTGACCGACTACATATGATTCCTCATTCCAGAATTCGAACCCGTCAATTTCATTCCAATTTTGATTGCCCTTTTCTGCGCCAAAAGTCCAAAAGGCTGGCCAAAACCCTTTACCTTTTGGAATTTTACAAATGATTTCATACTTTCCGTATCCAAATTTTTTGTCTGTTGCTACCATGCCTGATGAATAATCGAAGAACCTTCCGTTTGGTAATCCATCTTCGACAATCACATTGTCAGCAAGCCATTCCTTCATTTTACCCCAAACCTGTTGGTCATCAGCGTATAAATGGAGCGTTCCATTATCAACACTGCGATTGCCTTCAACGTAGAGTTGGCTTTCGTTTTCACAACAAAGGGTGTTTGCCCATTTATAGTGATGGTCCCATACAGACTTATTAACTTCATTGCCATCAAACAGATCTTCAAAGACTAGATAATATGGATCCCAATTGCACGTGTGATTCCAGCCAGTTATATAGATTGGGTTTGTTAAGTTACTTCCCCCTGGTTGTCCAGTTCCTGATGCACAGATAGTAACCTGCTGTGAATACAGTGTACTGTAAAATAATGCGGTGCACATTATTAGCAATTTGCGCTTCATAGTTTTATGATTAATGTTGTGAATACAGATTATTTTGATGAGGCCGACTTTAAAGAGTCATTTTCTCTCTGAAGAGAGTTAACTTTTTCATTTAGTTCTATTACATACAAAGTCAATTCCTCAACCTTACGAAGAAGCATGTCGTCCATTTCTCCTATGCAGTAACCGTTCATATTGAACTCATTTGCGGAAGGAATTCCAGGAAGATGTTTGTTTTTATGAACGTAATCTTTGACGTCTTCAATTGTTGGTAAATCATAGTCTGCTTCAAAAACGTAATCTGAATTTGGGACGTCTCCAATAATCTCAATTCTTTCAGCTAGAATTCCACCATTAACCATCAATTTGTGGCCAGACGTATTCGCAATGCTATTGTCATATTTTTCCCATACGTTGATGGTAACCGTTCCATCTTGCTGCAATGCCATGATGGCGCCTTGATTTGATCCGTTGTTATTCCGTCTAAAGTATAAGTTACCTTTAATATCCCAGTAGTTGTTATAGTATTGAGTAGTAGAGGAGAGGATTTGAATATGGCCTGAATTAGGATTGTCAGTACCAATTTTCAGTCGATGTCCACTTGGAACTAAAATGTTACCGTTGACTTCTAGTTTTTCTGACGGGTTCGTTGTGCCAATACCTACATTACCGCTTGACCTTTTAATCGAAAGACGAGTGACTCCAGCAGTTTGAAGTTTAAGGTCGTTTGAAGAGTAGGCACTGAACCCATCAAATGTGTAAATGGTTTTATTGAAGATGAACTTATCCATATCAGTGTAAATATGAGCCCATTGAGAATTGGCAGGTCCTAACTGAATATATCCATAATTTGTGTTAAAGGTATTCCATGTTTGCGCGAAACTTGAAACGGTTAAACCGAAAGAAAAGATGATTAATAGTAATTTTTGTGGTTTCATATCTGGTTTTTATGAGTTATGAAGCGAATGTACTTGAGAGCGCACTCAAATACAGATAAACTTTTCTGAACAGTTCAATTGATCTTCTGAAATGCAAGAAGTTCGTGCTAAACGGGTTTAGTCTGAGCCTTAGTAAAAGGCGAACTCTAACCTTTCTTTCAACACGGCTTTTTTTCCTCTTGAAACGGGAAGTACTTGTTGGTTGTCAAGCGTAAGCGTAGTGCCGTCATTTCCTACGCTTTTCACATAGTTTAAGTTGACCAAGTACGATTTGTGCGGGCGAAAAAAGTGAGGATGATTCTCCAGTTTTTTTTCAATGAAATTGAGTGGTTTTGTAATCAATTTGGCTCCGTCTTTCATGTGGAGTTTACAGTATACACTGTCCGCCTCAATGAAAATTAGTTCAGATACTTTAATCGCTTCAGAACTACCAGCTCCTGGAATGATAAGTTTGTCGAAGGGTTTCTCGGAAGGCGCAAGAACTCTGGTCTCGAAATTCAGGCTTGAAGCATAGTGCTTGGCTTTTTCCACGGCTTTCAGAAGTTTCTCTTTCTCAATTGGTTTGAGGATATAGCCTGAGGCACCTAATTCAAAAGCTTTCAAAGCGTATTGGTCGTAGGCAGTGATAAATATGATCTGCTCTTCCTTCAATTTAACGTGATCCAGAATATCAAAACTCAGGCTGCCTTTTAGTTGGATGTCTAGCAGTAGAATGTCTGGTTTATCTTCTTTGATAATCGTTACTGCCTCGTCCACACTGGAAGCATCATTTAAGAACACCAAATCCTCAAAATGATCACCAATAAACTTTCGGATCATTCTTCTTGAATCGAATTCATCGTCAACAATCAGGACTTTCATGATTCAATAATAGGAACTTTAATGGAAATACGCGTGCATGGATCGGGATCATTTGTTCGTTTGAAATTTACGCTGTAATGAGATGATCCATTTTGAGATGAATAATTCGACAGTCGTTGTTTTGTGATACCTGCGGCATGGTTATTTCCACTGTTCAATACAGTTTCAATAGCGTCTATTGTTTTTTCTCCATTGTCCTCGACTTCAATTAGGATGGTCTGATGATCTAGTTGTGAAAAGGTGACAGCGATTTCCCCTTTATTTTGGTTACTGCTCACGCCATGTATAACAGCATTTTCAACGAAGGGCTGCACAATCATAGATGGAATGTTGGTATCGCCATTGAGGTTTCCAGCTTCAATAACGAAATCAAAAGCTCCCTTTTGGCGTAATTGTTCTATTTCTAAATATTTGGTGAGAATTCGAACTTCATCATTCAATTCAATTGTACTTTCTCCAGCCGTTTTGAGTAAATCCCTCATTAAACCTGAGAATTTAAGAAGGTATTCGGCGGCGAGTTCATTTTCATTGAATATCAAACAACTGTGTATTGAATTCAATACATTGAAGATAAAATGAGGATTCATTCGTGCTGCTTGAACGCGTTGTTCAAGTGAGAGCATTTCGTTTTTAAGTCGTAAGAGTTGTTCCACTTTGCGCTGTCTTCTGCGTATTAAAAAGATCATGCTAACGGTAAATACTAAGGAGAATATAGACCAGAAAGACCAATGTTTCCAAAAAGGTATTTGCACGTGCATCTTCAACAAAGAATGAGCTTCGCTCCATACTTGATTGGCTGTTAAATAACGCACTTGCAAGGAGTAGTTCCCTTTTGGACGAGCAATCACTATTTCTGGGCTCTCAATATCAATCCAACCATCATTTTCAGTGAGGCGATATTGATATTGCCTCGAATGCCAATTTGTAAAACTCTTGGTTCTGAATCGAAGACGAATGAGATTAGTGCTGTGTGGGATTTGAAGGTTATTCTCTGCGGTTGAAAATTCGGAGGCGTCCACAAGTACTTGCGTCAACTCTACTGTTTCTCGCTTTTTCTTGGCGAGATCAAAAATGCCATAATCAGCAACATATAAACCCTTTGTTGTTCCAATCCAAACTTCATTTGTAGATGGCAGAATGCAATTCACTTCTTGACGTTGAATCCCTTGATTTGAAGCTAATAGACGAATGGCGCCATTCTGATCTAGTATTTGTAAGCCTTTGTTCGTTCCGATAAATAGTTGTCCGTTAGAACCCACATAGACACAACTGATATTGTCACTTATCAAGCCATTTTTACTATTCCATGTTTCTATCAGTTCACCACCCTTATAAATTAGAATGCCGTTATTAGAGGTTGAGGCTACTACTCCCCAGTTCGGATGATAAAAGATGTCTGAAATACTGTAGTCGAGATGGTTAATAGTGTCTGGGAATTTTGCGAGTTCATTTTTGCGCTTTAAGGTGTATAGACCATTCACGCTGCCAAGGAAAACCTGTCCATTATTGTCAGCGATCGACGTAAACCTGTTCTGGCTATTTCCTGTATGATCTTCTGTTCCGCTATAAAGAGTATCAACGTTTCTTGTTTCAAGATTGTATCTATAGACACGAGCAGAAATGGAATAAATGTATTTGTCATTCGCCCAGAAATCTGTTCTAAAAGGAAATTTCGTAATCCTTTCTTCTTGCGTAATATCAGTATTATCAATTGTAGATATCGCCAATTGATTAGCCGCACTAACTCCTCTAGAGTAACCCGCGCTACTCTTTGAAATAATTTTTTTGCCAGAGCTGAGGTTTTGTGCTCCAGCAAAATGAGTGGTCCAAACCTCGTTGTCATGGTTGATTAATCCAACAATATTATCATTCATTAAACCCAATGATTGATTCGTGTATTTCACGAAGAAGCCGTTTGAGTAATAAACACCGTTGTTGAGTGAGGTAACCCAAATTCCTCCTTCATGATCGACGAATAAATTAGAAATAGGCTCGTTTACTAAGTATTGATCAGTGATGGTCAACTTTCTGTTCTCTATCTCACCTACTAATAAGCTGTTCAGTCCAGAAATCCAAATGCGGCCCTCATCCAGTATTCCAAATTTAGTGAGACCATTTCCTTCATAAATGAGTTCGCCAGTGTTTGCACTAATAATTTTGTCTTGAATCAATATACACCCTTGATCTCCCCAGTGTGAAATAGTTGGTTCGTACCAAATTCTATTCAGCGGATTGTATTGAGCGATTTTGTGTTTTTCAAGGTTATGGACTGGATACTCAATGTTCTTTATGTCAAATTGGCCTGTTTGAAAAGAATTCATTAATTGTCCGTCTACTTCATGAATTTCAACAGCGTTTAATTTCTTATGTACGTTGGAAAGTATACCACTGTCTGAGATTTTTAACATTCCACTCGCCCTCAATGAATAGTAAAGCGTTTCGTCTTCAGTGACGATTAATCGCTTTTCACTGGCCACATTGTTCTGCGTAATGGTATGAATGACATCGTTGTATTTATATGGGTATATAACGCCCTTTTCGAAATAGCACAGCAGAGAATTGTAGGAAAGAAACCATATTCTTCCTCTAGCATCTTCATAGAAATCGAACACAACATTATCAACTAAACCATCTGCAACCGTGAAGGATTCAAAGTAATAACCATCGAAACGGGTAACTCCAGCATCTGTACAGAACCACATGTAGCCTTTAGAGTCTTGTCCTGCTTTGTAAACCTCTGAACTATTCAATCCGTTATCTGAATTGATTACATGGAAAGAAGTATTGAAACTCACTTCTTGACCATAGGAATGAAAAAGATGAAAGCAGGTGAAAATTACCAGCGTTAGAAATTGAATTAGTTTGGATCGTTTTTCCAAGGATTAATCTTTGCCATCGAAGATAGAATGTTCTGTCAAATTTATTAGCTCCTTGTAGAGCGAAATTCTCACCTTTCAGGAAAGACCATGTAGTGACGACCATTTATTATTGAAAAAGGGTACTCTATAAGAGATCTGTAATAAGTCGACTTAAAGACTAAGAATAAATTAAAATAACCTCGAAGCAATAAGAACGACAGGATGTTCTCGTTCATAGTGCATAAAAACGGGGAGAAGCAATTGGTTCTTCGATTTGAGATTATTGGTCAGATGAACCGATTCGTAGAGGGTCGGTTAAATAAAGCGTTGCTAAATGCGCGAATTGAAGAAAGTTTCTTAACTTTGACCGAACGTTCAGTCAAAAAAATTATGGCACCGAGAACAGAAGAACAATACGAAGAAATAAGGGGAGGACGAAAAGCTTCAATCCTTGACGCCGCATTGCACGTCTTTGGAGAGGAGGGCTATCACAGTGCTTCAATCAGCAAAATCAGTAAGAAAGCAGGTGTTTCCAAAGGCTTGATGTACAACTATTTTGATAGCAAGGAAGAGCTATTAAAGGAACTTCTGGACGATGTTTTTCAAACCATTATGGACTCCATGGGGATTGTTGCAGGAGAAGTGATTACTGACGAACTGCTTATTCAGCATATCGAGACATCATTCGATGTACTCGTAGAGAATAAAGCACATTGGAAACTTTATTTGTCGATGATCATGCAACCAATAGTGATGGAAATGGCCATGGAGCAGATGCTTCCGAAAATAGAGCCGTACATGATGTCTCTTATGGAGTATTTTCAGAAAAAAGGGCATGAAGACCCAATGGTTATGGTGCAATATTATACATCAACATTGGATGGCGTTCAAATGCGCGCATTGTTCGATCCTGAGAACTATCCCATTGAAGAGGTAAAGAAATTAATCATTAAACAATTTATAGCATGAAAAAGGGATTTCTAATTATGATTTTGTTGATGGGAGCTGCGGCTTTCGGCCAGACGGCAGATGAAATTATACAGAAAGCAGAAGACCACATGCGTGGAACGTCTTCGTACGCGGAAATGACCGTAACCACCATTCGTCCTAAATGGCAGCGTGAAATGAAAATCAAGGCGTGGACAAAAGGAGATGATTATTCTGTCACGATGGTAGTGTCACCCGCAAAAGATAAGGGCACCGTATTCTTGAAGCGAGACAAGGAGATTTGGAATTATGTCCCCTCGATTGAACGAACGATTAAAATGCCACCTTCTATGTTGACACAATCATGGATGGGAACGGACATGACAAACGACGACTTGGTGAAGGAATCGTCATTAAAAAAGGATTACACCAAAAAAATTCTGGGAACGGAAACAGTAGAAGGTTTGGAATGCTATAAAATTTTGCTCACGCCAAAAGCCAATGTCAATTCCATTTGGGGGAAAATCTACATCTGGATTTCCAAAAAGAACTATCTGCAGTTGAAGACTAGGTTCTATGACGAGGACAACAAGTTGGTCAACACGATTTTAGGAAAGGAGGTAAAAACCCTTGGTGGTAAAATAATTCCAACAGTAATGGAGGTGATCCCTGCGAACAAGAAAGGACAAAAAACGAGGATGACATACACAAAGGCAGAATTTAACATTAAAGTAAATGATGAGATGTTCACCACGCAGTACATCAAACGACTAAAGTAACGATCAATGATTCTTAAGCTTGCATGGAAAAATGTCTGGCGTAATCGTAGAAGAACGTTTATAACGATTTCAGCGATTGCCTTTGCAGTGCTATTTGCTGCGGGGATGCGATCAATGCGTGCTGGTCTAGAAGAGCGAATGCTTGAATCTATCGTCAAGGACAACATCGGCTACATCCAAATTCAGGGAAAGGACTTCTGGGACGATCAGATTCTTGAGAATGGATTTTATCCTGAAGATGTTCCCGTAGAAAAGCTTCTTGAGTTGAAGGAGATTCTGGGACTTGAGAAGAAGTTGGAATCGGGAACTTTGAGCAGCACTGGAATGAGTTCGCGGGGTACGTTTATCCTTAGCTATGATCAATCAGAAGCGGCACCGGAAAAAATAGTCAACAATATCACGGCTGGGAACCTACCAGAAACTGGGAAGCAGGAGATCGTGTTGGGCGAGGAGCTGGCATCGTACTTGGAAGCAGAAATTGGAGATACTGTCGTGTTTTTGGGTCAGGGGTTTCAAGGAGCAACGGCCGCTGGCTTGTACTTACTTTCAGGAACGATAGATATGCATATTCCAGAGCTGAACAAGATGGTGGCATACATGCCAATGTCGGATTTGCAGGAATATATCAGTGCTCCGAATTTGATTACTTCCTTAATGGTGGAAGTGAAGAACCCCGACGATGTCGACAAAACGAAAAAGGAAATTCAAAAAATTGTTGGAGACGATTACCGTGTAATGACATGGAGTGAGATGAATCCTGAATTGAAGCAGTTGATTGATTCTAGTTCTGCCGAGGGAATTATTATGAATATTATTCTTTATATGATTTTGACCTTCGTTATGTTTGGAACTATCCTCATGGCTACGCAGGAGCGGAAGTACGAATTGGGCGTTCTAATGGCTATAGGAATGAAACGTAGAAAATCAATGGTGATGGTAGCCATTGAAAATGTAATCATTAGTATTATTGGGGCGCTTGTAGGAATAATGATGGTTGCACCGATTGCTTATTATTTTCACTATAATCCCATTGTCCTTCAAGGAGAATCCGCAGAACTTTATGAGAACTTTGGGTTTGACCCCGTGATACCGTTTAGTATAAACCCAGAAATAGCCATTGATCATGCAACCGTCATCGTAGTAATTTCAATGGTGTTGATGCTGTATCCTTTCCTCGTTATTCGAAGACTGAAACCTGTAGACGCAATGAAACTGTAGGTACCTATGATAGTAAAATTGGCTTGGAAGAATATTTGGAGAAATCGCAGAAGAACGGTGATCACGATCTCGGCGATTGCTTTTGCCGTGCTTTTTGCTGTCGGAATGCGTTCCATGCAGCAAGGAATGGAGGAGCAGATGTTAGAGTCCATTGTGAATAACAACCTCGGTTATATTCAAGTACATAACAAGGGCTTTTGGGACGAGCAAATACTGGACAACGGTTTTTACGCAAGCGATGTTCCAATCGAGAAGATCAAGAATTTAGAAGAAGTTATTGCTGTTGACAAGAAACTGGAAACGGGAACTTTGAGTAGCACGGGAGCCGTTTCACGCGGGACTTTTATTATGGGGTATGATCAGTCAAAGGGTCTTCCTGAAAAAATCACAAAGAACATTACCGCTGGAGAATTCCCTGAAGTTGGAAAGCAGGAAATTTTGATGGGGGAGGAATTGGCCGAATTCATCAATGCACAAATTGGCGATACCATTGTCTTTTTGGGTCAGGGATACCAAGGAGCGACAGCGGCGGGTTTATACACATTGGCTGGAACAATCGACTTGCACGTACCTGAGTTGAACCGGGTGATTGTCTACATGACCATGGAAGATTTACAGGAATACATTGATGCTCCTGAGTTACTCACTGCTTTGCTCATTGATGTCAAACACCCAGACAAATTGGATCAAACGAAGAAGGAAATTCAAGCCATTGTTGGAGAAAATTATGAAGTGATGACCTGGCCTGAGATGGATCCTGAATTGAGGCAAACACTTGACACGAGTGCAGCAAAAGGGTGGATTATGAATTTCATTTTGTACATGATTATCACCTTCGTTATGTTCGGAACCATTTTGATGGCGACGCAGGAACGAAAATATGAACTCGGCGTGCTTTTGGCAATCGGGATGAGAAAAGGGAAATCAATGGCGATGGTAGTCATCGAAAACATCATCATTAATTTTATGGGAGTCATTGTTGGAATCGCTGCGGTAACACCAATTGCTTATTATTTCCATGCGAACCCAATTGTTATTCAAGGAGAACAGGCAGAGATGATCGAAAACTTTGGTTTTGAGGCGGTAATACCATTCAGCACTGATTACATGATTGCTGTCAATCACGCAAGCATCGTTCTCGTGCTTTCTGTCATATTACTTCTTTATCCAGTTGTATCAATACGAAAACTAAAGCCTATTGAGGCGATGAAACTTTAATTTATGAAAACAATCATAAAAATAGCTTGGAGAAATGTCTGGAGAAACAAATTGCGAAGCGGTGTTGTTTTTGCATCTGTCGTGATGGGGATCTGGGCAGGTTTGTTTGTGGTCTCCCTTTCCATTGGAATGATGGATCAAAGCAAGAGGTCTACCATTGAAACACAGGTTTCACATCTTAAAATTCATGCCAAAAGCTATATAAAGGATGAGAAGTTGGTCAACGACATCAACCCAGAGACGCTTGTAGAACTGCGGAAACTTTTGGCGGATGAGAAACGTATTAAATCGACTACTGAACGAACAATTGTAGATGGAACGGTCACGACTGCACATGGCTTCAAAAATGTCAAAATTGTAGGAGTTGATCCACTCGTGGAAAAGACCGTAACAACGATTTACGATCGTTTGGATACAGGAACATATCTCAATAAGGTAAAGAACAATCCAATAATTATTGGGCGGTCCTTGGCGGATGATTTAAAGTTGGATGCTGGAAAATCGGTGAACTTGAGTTTCATTACGGCGGATACGACTTCGGTCAGTATTGGCTTTAAAACAGAGGGCGTTTATTCTTCTGGAAATGGAGGGTTTGACAAAGGCATTGTGTTCGTTAAGCAAGACGACTTGAACGATTTGCTAATGACAGAGAGCGCCGTTCACGAGATCGCTATCATGTGCAATACGATTGAAGATGCAGGCGCGGTAGTGGATGCGATCAATGCAGAATTCACAGACATTGAAGCACGACCATGGAATGTAGTCTCTCCAGAATTGGGCTACACGGATGAAATGATGGGAACTTCCATCATGATCATTTTGTCGATTATCATTTTCGCCCTCACTTTCGGGATTGTCAACACGATGCTGATGGCTGTCCTTGAACGAAAACGTGAATTGGGAATGTTGCTCTGCGTTGGAATGAACAAACGAAAGGTGTTCACGATGATCATGTTCGAAACAGTATTTCTTTCATTGGCGGCAGCACCTATCGGACTCCTCCTTTCTTGGGGAACGATCAGTTATTTCGGAGCCTATGGAATCAACCTTATGAATGTTGAAGATGCCATGTATCAATTTGGATACGACCCGATGGTCTACACCAAGCTTGATGCATCCGTTTATGGAATAATCACCCTAATGATAATGATTGCAGCCTCAATATCTTCGATATATCCTGCAAGAAAAGCACTAAAGTATAACCCTGCGGAAGCAGTAAGAGCCATTTAATAATAAGCGTATGAGCGTAATTAAAACAATTGACCTGACGAAGGTCTACAAACAAGGAGATTATGAGATTCACGCACTCGACGGAGTGTCTGTTGAAATTGAAAACGGTGAGTTTACCGCAGTTGTTGGACCTTCTGGTTCAGGAAAGACAACACTGCTAAATGCCATTGGAGGGTTGGACGAACCAACTTCTGGGAGTGTTTTTGTCAATAATGAGGACATCACTCAACTGAAGGGCAATCAACTCATTGATTTTAGAATGAAGCACATTGGCTTTGTTTTTCAGGCGTATAACTTGATTCCCGTATTGACAGCGAAAGAAAATGTTGGGTTCGTAATGCTCTTGCAAGGAACTCCAGAAGCTGAACGCGACGCAAGAACAACTGAATTGCTTGAAGCTGTTGGTCTGGGCGACATCATGAAAAAGCGCCCCAATCAAATGTCTGGTGGTCAACAACAGCGTGTTGCAGTGGCGAGAGCGTTGGCTCCAAAACCAGCGTATATATTGGCAGATGAACCTACGGCCAATCTCGATTCTAAATCCACAGAGAACTTATTGGACATCATGGCGCGATTGAACAAAGAGGAAGGAATCACATTCATCTTCTCTACGCACGATCAACGCGTAATTGACAGAGCGCGACGTGTAATCACGATGGAAGATGGAAAAATAATCTCTGACGAGCGAAGAGGAGAATGAGATTTAAACCAGCATATGGAATCCTATTTCTTCTGCTGATTTTGTCGGCTCCAGCCTTTGCGCAGGATGATGAGGTGAGTGAAGAGGAACCCAAGGAGAAAAAGTGGAAAGAAAAAATTGACTTTGGGGGTTATGTCAAGTACATGAACACCAATCAATTTATAACGGTAAAGGACATCTATACGGATAACCTTATTCATAACCGACTCAATTTCAAGTATTATCCAAATTCGCATTGGACCTTTTCCATTGGAATGCGGAACCGTATTTTTTATGGGGAGACACAGAAGCTAAATCCCTTTTTTGCAGATCAAATTGATCATGATCCAGGAGAAGTGGATATGTCGTGGAATTTACTGGAGACGAATTCCTTAGTGATCAATTCAACCATTGATCGTGCGAATGTAGAATTCAACCGAGGCAAATGGAATGTACGACTCGGTCGTCAGCGAATCAATTGGGGAATGAACTTGGCGTGGAACCCGAACGACTTGTTTAACGCCTATAATTTTATTGATTTCGATTACCAAGAGCGCCCAGGGTCGGATGCTGTTCGTGTTCAATATTACAATAAGCCCATGTCTCAAATCGAATTGGCCTACAAGCCTGGTGAGGACTTGGATCATTCCATTATTGCAGGCTTGTACAAGTTCAATAAAAAGGGATATGACTTTCAATTTATCGCGGCCAACTACTTCCAAGACCTGTCTGCAGGATTTGGTTGGGCAGGAAATCTGAAGAAAATTGGGTTTAAGGGTGAGGCGACATACTTTCACCCCAAACAACAATTTGAAGATACAACAGGCGCATTGTCTTCCTCTATCTCATTTGATTATACCTTTGAAAAAGGGCTGTACATCAATGTTGCTGGTTTGTACAACAGCCTCGGGCCTACCAATACCGACTTAACACAGCTTCAAGCTACGGGTTCGGCCTTATCAGCCAAAAATTTGATGCCTACACAATTCGCTGGATTTGTTCAGCTGGCAGGAAGCTTTAACCCAATCGCTGGTGGTGGAATCTCGGTAATGTATCTCCCGTCGATCAATGGTGTTTTCTTGATTCCTACGTTGAATTACTCAATTAAGGAGAACTGGGACATTGATTTTGTAGGTCAGGTCCTTTTCTCGGAAGTTGATTCTAAATTCGAAAATGTGAGCAATGCCGTCTTTCTTCGCTTGCGCTGGAGTTTTTAACCAGACAGAGTACGACGTGTGCTTTTAGTAAAGAAGGTGATGACATTGTTAAATTAAATAGAGCAACTGTCTCCGCCTTCTTTAACCCCAACTTTCTTCAATATTCGATCCATTAAACACCATTTCGTAAAACTAGATTGGATTAAATTAACAGCTACGAATGCTGTAAAGAAAAAGAAGTATTCATGAATGAAGTATCCTAAAATAATGGAAGTTAAAACGAAACTTCCCGCTATCAGTTTTATTGAATCATTGATTGTCATAGAATTTTTCATTGGTAAGTATTACAAAGGTATGCGTAGGCCCTCGTTCTTTATGTGACATGGGATACATAAGGGTAAATAGTCTTTGGGAATAGAGAAGGGGGGGTAGCTAATCAACCTCCAATGGAATTCCTACGAAAAACTGGAAAAATTAGTTAAGGTATATCAAGCAACTTGTTTTTTGTAGTTCAATTTTTCAAATTCTAATATTGTCATTCCATCCAATGCAAAATGTCTTCTTTGTCTGTTGTACCAAGTTTCTATGTAATCAAATACTGCTCATTCCGCTTGTTCTCTAGTCTCGTAATCTTGATGATATACAAGTTCTGTTTTAAGCGTTTTAAAGAAGCTTTCTGCTAAGCGTTATCCCAACAATCACCTTTTCTACTCATGCTTCGTGTCACTAGCTCATTTCTGCCGAGATAATTAGCGAACTCTTTGCACGCTTATTAAAGTTGGGTAGCGGATAGTTTCTTTAACCATAGCGCTAAAACCAACTCTATGATTCCCACTACAAGAAAGAGCGGTTGTAAAAAGGAAACCCAACCTGTAATAAAGACCTGAATCAGAATCCAGAAAATAAGAAACAGACCCAAACCAATCCCTAGTAGGACGGCAGACTTTTTCTTTTTAAAGGATACAAAGGTGGCAATTAAACTCCCTAGACCATTGACAAGAAGCAGGAAGATCCCAGGAATAAGATAGTCCGAAAACGGCGATCCAGTGAGCGCATCAAGAGAGAGCCCAAGGTCAGAACCATCCGGTGTCTGGATCAACATAATTCCTGCGGGGATTGCAGAAATGGCAACAATCAGTTGAACAGTACCCAGGGTGATCAATAAAGCATTTCGTTTCATAGTGAGCGAGTGAAACACCAAAGTACACAATGAGAGAAGGTAAAACCATGACAAAAGTCATTCAGTTCGATAAGCTTGGGAATTAAGTTTGCTTCGTGACGAGTTGGAAAGCTTAAATTATCGTTAAAATCTCATTATTCCCTCGTTTTGGTACGTTCTTTGGAATTAGGCTCCTCAACCTATTAATACATTGAATTATGAAAAGAACAAGTACACTAGGAATCCTTTTGATCGGCGTACTTTTCTTTGCGTCGTGTAAAAGAGAAGACTCAATCAATATCGATCAACAAAGAATTTATTCGAATTATGAATACGTTTACAATTCAGAGAAGAATGAATCAACAATGTCGGCTACATTCCGATTGGATAACAGTAGCGGAACCAAGATTGAATTGACGCACCCAGCACGTGTTGAATTTAATGGAGAAGGGCTGACGTGGAGAAACGGGTCTGGAAACTATCAACTAAAGCGATCAGGAAGCGCACAAGGTGGAGCATTTGTTTACCGTGACCTTGAGGAAAGCGTATATACAAACAGTGTTTCTACACTTTCTTACATTGAGCTTCCCTTTGGAATAACGAATATTAGTCAGAGTGGTAATTTCTTTTTGCCGTGGTCAGGAAGTTCGCTTCAAGCGGGTGAATCAATAAGAGTCACAATCAGTGGAGGTGCACAAACGACGACAAAATCGTGGACAATTCACGCTGTTGGGAGTACACACATCATTTTGGATCAAAATAAGTTAATGGACTTAATTGCAGGTTCTGCGGAAATTCAAATAGAGCGAGAATCTTCGAGTGGCTTGCAGCAATCAAACCTGTCTGGAGGTAGAATCACTTCCAAGTATTTAAGTCAGAAATTGTTTATCAATATTACGAATTGAGGGTTTAGTAATCATTGATAGGAAAGTCTCTTCAGCAATGGGGAGACTTTTTTTGTGGTTGCTAGTTGAGTCATTCTTGTGCAGGAAATCACTCTAGAGTTGTCATATTCTCCTCGCGAAGAATACCTTTGCACCGAATGAATGCAAAAAGCCATGAAGTACACCTATAAAATTGACCTTGAAGACTTGTTGACCTTTCAACTCTACACGGCATCCAAATCGGAAGTTGTGGAGAAGAAGCGAAGAAATGGTCGTTTTATTCTTATGCTCGCATCAATCGCTTTTTCGGGTTATTTCTTCACACAGAACGAAATAGCTTTGGGTACATATTTCGCCATAATGGTGGTACTTACATTCTTTTTCTATGGCAAGTACTTCCTGTGGAAACACAAATTGAACTACCGAAGATTCATTAAGGCTAACTATTCCAGTCGCTTCGGTATGGAGGAAACACTGGAGACATTTTCCGATCGAATCCATGTGAAAGACAACCTTGGAGAAGGAGATGTAAAAGGTTCCGAATTTGAAGGCGTTGCAGAAACAGGCGACTACTTTTTTCTGCAATTGGCTGCTGGTACTTCATTGGTTATTCCTAAAGCACAGATCAACCCTGAAGACTTGAAAAAAGACCTCCTTCGCTTAAAAATCCCCATTGTAGAGGATTTGAATTGGTCGTGGCGTTAGTGAACGAACGGTTAACTGTCTGATGTAAAGTTTGCGCGTGTGAGGGCTAAACATTTACAAAACACCTGCAACAGCAACGGCAACAGAAAGAAAGATACTTGCCAAGGCACTCAAATTCTCTTTGCGGCTTTGTGATTCAATAAACGATTCATACCAGAAAAGGCGCTGAAACGGAAGAATCAGAACAAAGGCCATGACAATACTTAAGAGCAGTTTTCGGGTGTCAACGATATCTGTTTCCCAGCCTTGATCGAAAGCGCCCTCCCATAAAACGGCAATGGCCAATCCCGAATAAAGGGGTACGATGTAGTTGCTGATATGAGTCCAAATTTTGGCGGGCTGTTTTTTTGGGATTGTCAAGAACAAGGTCCATGCTTCTGCTAAGAAGAAGACCACTGCGGCACCCCCAACGCCAAAGAAGAGAAACATTAGAAACATTGACAAATTGGAGTCTCCCTCTAGCAAACAGCACCCGATAAACACGATGAATAATGTTGTGAAAAGTGCTGCAAAATAGAGCGTTGCAATCAAAAAAGTTTCCGCCTTGCTTATGCCATTCCTGCTTCTAAATGCCAGATCTCGCGCCTTAATCAAGGAAAAAGGCATTGTGAGAATAGACAGAATTAGTAAGGCGACACCCAATGGAACATTTTGCCCAGTTCGCATGAGCTCAAGATCCTCATCAATAAAAGTGTAGCTCAAGCCAATAATCAAGGAGATAATAATGCTTGAAATAAAAATACTTGAGCTGAACGTTTTTAGCATCGGGCCAGACAAATGATCAAAGTAAATATAAGCGTTTTTAACGATTCAAAAAATCTGAGGGGAAATGGAGAATTACGCTACGCTTCAAGCATTTATTACCTTCCAGTATATTGGAAGACTAAAATCCGATTCCGCAACATTGCATCGTACAAACGGCGAAGAGACGAAAGTACTGCGCCTCTCCGTGGGTCATGATTAGTGAACAAGCCCTTATTCGAAATGGAACTTTCGTTCAGTTGTTCCGTCGGAATACATGTAAATCAGTGGCGTGTTGTTCACTGGAAGAACCTCTCTACCCATGTAATCCACGATTTTGATCAGTTCTTTGTTCTCACCCTGAAGTTCTTCAATCCCCGCTTGAGGATCAACAACTAAAAACTGTCCCATCATTCCCATGTCCTCGTGTGTAAGCATGTGGCAATGGTACATGTATGGAATGCTGTCGTTTGCATGATCATTGAACTGAGCAATGAACCGAACGTTGCCCATGCCTGCAGGAACAAGAACGACATCATTGAAACCTTGTAATTCTGGAGGAGGAGGATTTCCGTTGATATCCAGAATAAAGAACTGAACATCGTGAATGTGAAAAGGGTGTGAAATAGGCGTTTGATTCGTCAATGACCAAATTTCGACATTGTTTAATGGAATGGTGTAATTAATCGTGCTCATGTCAAATGAGCTTCCGTTAATAAGGAAAGGACCCATTAGATCTCCCATTGCGCCAGCAGAAGTAAACGTTAAGTCTCTTGTGATATTCGCTGAAGCTTCGAGGAGAGGTGTAAAATTTGCCAATGTAGCAGGAATGGTCAAAACAGGACTTGCGGTTTGTGCGCCAACAGTAATGTCCAACAATTGATAATCATTTCCATTTAGAGGATTACTTGTATAGCCTACCAGTGAACTTGTTGCTCCTGCTCCCATTCCTGGTTGCGCCGCACCATAAATGGCATTGGGCAATTCCGAACCATAACTCATTAGCTGAAAATTCTGTCCGAGACTTGTTGTCAAATCAACCAAGATATCAACGCGTTGACCTGGAGCAATTCGATATCGAGTGGCGCTAAGTGGAGCGGTGAATAATCCACCATCTGTTCCAATTAAACTGAAGGTACGGTTGTCTGAAAAACCAAGCTCCATTACACGCTGGCTAGCGCCATTGAGCACTCTTAATCGAACTATTTGTGCAGGAAGGTCAGTATATGCATCAACTGTACCGTTAACCATTACTGAAGTGTCCAATTCTGTATGAACAACAATTTCTCCTGCGGCATCAAATCCTTTTGTCTGCAAGACAATTGGAAACTCATCTACGCCATAGGTACTTGGCAAGTTCAATGCTGCTTCTTCTGAATCTCTTACGATAATTAAACCAGCGATTCCTTTCGAAACGTGTTCATCCGTTCGCATGTGCAAATGTGGATGATACCAATTCAAGCCAGCCTTATCCAGAACAGTAAACTGTGGATTCCATGTAGCTCCTGGAAGAATGATACTGTGAGGCCCGCCGTCGTCTTCTGGTGCAACGTGCATTCCATGCCAGTGAATCGTTGTCGTATCACTTAGCTGATTGTCAACAGTGATGTTAACGTTATCACCTTGGGTCATGATTAAGGTAGGTCCGAGTAGCGCGCCATTTGCGCCCATCGTATTGGTGTTAATTCCTGGGTAGAATTGGGTAACTCCTTCTTGAAGTGTCAAGTTAATGTTTGACGTTTCAATGGTCGGTGGAATTGCTAATTGGTTTTGACCAAAGGAAGCACCACTAATTAATAAAAGGGTAAATAAGTAAGTTTTCATAGTTGAGTTTGATTAGTAGGTAGCAAAGCTAAACAATGAATCCTTCCCACTAAGTAACTAACGTTACACTTGGTTTAAAAAACTCACTTCAAGGTTAAAATGCACTGAAAGCCAGAGATTTATACTTGGGACGTGTTCGCTTTAGGATGTGTTTTCTGTGAAATTTCATCCAATAGGACTTCAAGTTATCTGGCAGAACCGTTTGGTAAAGCCACTGAAACAAAGTATTTTGCGTACGATATTATGAAGACGGTAATAGAATTTTGTAGACGAGGATTGTTGTTGTTCCTAGCTTTTATGCTTTTTGGAACTACTTCTTGCTTTGCAGTTGACGTTCATATTTGTCAAGGTGAAGTCCAATCGTTTTCTTTGTTTGGACAAGCACAGCCATGTGAGAATATGGAAGTTAGTCAAGAACCTGAGATGCTTGAATGCTGTAAAGCAAAGCTGGGGTTGGCGACTATAAACAAGGACTTCACACACTTTTCTAAAACACCGTGTTGCTCTAACACTTCCGTAGGAAGCAAGACTATTCAAAACATTGAAGACCAAACAAGTCAGGTAGAGAATGAATATTTTTCGTTAGTGATATTCCCTTCGGAGATGCTAACGAGCGAGTTTGTTTCTTCTGTACAAAACAGACGTCTAGGTGAATACTTTCCACCACCTCCTGACATTGAAAGGAACTTCCAGGCACTCTACCAGGTGCTAATAATCTGATAATTATTTTTTGAATCGCTTATACGGTTGGCGCAGCGTTGCGCTCGATCTAGGTTGTTACTTTTAAATAATTTTAGAATGAAATTCACACTTACATTATTAACCTCCATTATTCTTCTGGCATCTTGTGCTAATTCACAAGAGGGGTCTCAAGGAGAAAAACAAAAGGAAACATTCACGGTTTATGGAAACTGCGGAATGTGCAAGAAAACCATTGAGTCATCACTTGAAGATGTCGCAGGAGTTAATTCCGCAGATTGGGAAATTGAATCGCATCAAATGTCTGTACAATTCAACCCTTCGACAATCACCTTAGATGAAATCAAACAACTCATCGCTGATGTTGGCTATGACAGTGATTCGCATCGCGCTAAAGATGAAGTTTACAATAATTTGCACGGGTGTTGCCAATACGAAAGACCTTAATTAAAATTAAATCAATAAATTATGAGAACACTATACACAATTGCGCTAGTATGCTTAGCGAATGTTTTTACTTCGGAAGCGCAGACGTTTAATTGGGTTACAACCAACACAATTGAAACGAACTTAGACCTCAACACAACAGTTCTGTTAAAGATGGAACAATCTGCGGTTGGAACGGATACCGTTACCTTGGGAATAGAGGTTACATACAATGATCTACCAGCTGCTTGGGATGGTATGGTATGTATTCATGGACAATGTTTGGGAATCATTCCTCCAGTAGGAACAACAGCAGAAATGTCACCAATTAGCGGTTCGGAATTCGGTTATGTGCGACTTACCGTAAACCCGTTGACAGGAACTGAAGTGGCGAAACTACAGATTTACGTCTATGACCTAAACTTTCCGAATGACGGTGATACAGCGACTTGGTTGTTGAATACTACGCTTTCTGCGAATGAATTGACAATGCTAGAACAGCCAGTCATTTACCCAAATCCAGTTCAGGAAAACTTGAAATTCAATACAGTTGAGAACATAACAACGGTTGGGATCTACAACTTTGCAGGGACATTGGTAAAAGAAGTTTCGGTTGCAGAATTACAGAATTCTTCATTGGATGTTTCAAATCTAGAAAGCGGAATGTACATCATTCGATTTGCTGATGAAGGTGGAAACAGTGTCTCCAATAAATTCCAAAAGCTGTGAAATCTGTAATAGGTCTCATCTTCTTTAGCATTTCAGTTGCCTGCCAGAGCTACGGCGCAACGGTGAACGAAAGCGTTTATATTTTCAGTGATTCACTGGACTTATCTACGGGTGATAAGATGCCATATACTACGTTTAGTAGTAGTCCTCTTTACACAGAAATGAACGCGCGGATTGAACTTCAAGTAGGGGATGTTCTAGACCTCTGGGTAGTGAATTTTGATTCGGTTGTCCATGAGTTTCAGATTCAAGGTGAAACAGGTGTATTCTCAATTCCCGTGAATGATTCCATCAACGTTGTGCAAACATTTACAACGGCAGGGGCGTACATTTATCTTGACCCAATGAATTTTCCACAGAACGCGTATATGGGTTTGGCAGGAATGATTGTCGTTAAGGACCATGCGCACTCCAGTTTCTATTGGAACATCAAAGAGCATTCCGACAGTTGGAATTACACAATTGCAGCAGGTGGGAGCGTGAATTGGGCGTCGTACTACCCAAATTACTTCACCATTAATGGAAAGGGAAGCCCAAACATTAATGCGGATCCAGCTGCGAGAGTTACTGGTTCGGTTGGTGACACATTGATTATTTATGCTGTGAATACAGGGCAGAGTATTCATCCGCTTCATTTTCATGGCTATCATGTAGACATTATACATTCGAGTCGCAGCCCACAGCATGTAGGAAGAAGCAAGGATTCACAAGGTATTTATCCTTTTGAAAGTGTCGTGTTTAGATTGGTACCCGATAAGGAAGGTGAATACCCCGTACATGATCACAACCTTGTGGCTACGACAGGAGGAAACCTTTATCCTTTGGGAATGTTTTTAACAATGCTAATAACGCCATAGCTATGAGACTAGGAATCATTTTTTGTTTGCTATTCTTCACAATGAATAGCTTTGCGCAAATCGACACGACTGTCTCACTTGTTTCTAAAATTGACGCGTTTCCGCAGTTCGAGCTGTATGATGGAAATCAGATTTACATGATGGGGTACACCACCACAATTGGCGGTGCAATCAAGGCCCCATCTCCAACGCTCAATTTCAAAGAAGGAGATTCTGTGCGAATAGATATGTGGAACCTTTCCCAAGGACCTCCGCATACGATTCACCTACACGGACTTGATGTCAACCAAGAAAATGATGGTGTTCCAGCGTTATCTTTTGCTGTTGAACACGACGATACAGGAAGTTACTTTTTTAAAGTTCCGCATCCAGGAACGTATATCTATCATTGCCATGAGACCTCTGTTTTACATGTTCAGGCTGGTATGTACGGATTGGTGATTGTGCGTCCACAAAGTGCTGATACCTTAACGTGGGAAAATGGGTATTCGTTCCACCGAGAATACGCGTGGATGACTTCTGAAATAGACACGAACTGGCATGTAGATTCGATTATTAACCATCCGCATGATACAACGGCAACGACCCATTTGATTTTGGATTACAACCCCCAACATTTTCTGGTAAATGGAATGTCTGAACATCAATTGGACAACAGCAGCGCTGAAATAGTTGGAGGTGAAGGAGAAACAATTTACTTGCGGTTGGCGAACATTGGCAATTATGGAAACACCTATCTATTCCCTGCGGGTTTGAATGCGGTCGTTATCGCATCTGACGGAAGGCCATTGCCCGCATCGTTTTCGGCCGATACGTTGGAGGTATTACCCGGCGAACGCTATGGGGTTCTCTTTGAAGCGAACAGCCAATTCCTAGACTCCATTCAGGTCGATTACTTTTCTTTAAATACCCAAGAAGTTGAGAACACCCAATATGTCAATGTTGATATTAATGGCTATGTTGGCGTTTCTGAAATCAATATTGAAAGTAGGGTGTTGATGTATCCGAACCCTGCATCAAGTGTTCTGAATATCGAATTTGAAAATGACGAACAGGAAAGTGGTTTTGTAAGAATGACGAATATGCTGGGACAAAATGTACTGGAACAAAAGTTTTCAGGCAGTAAAGTCGCACTCAATATTAATACACTGAAAAGTGGAATGTATACAGTCCAAGTGATTTGTGAAAATCGACAATGGAGACAACAACTAATTATTAACTAATGACTAAAACAAATAAAATGAAAACACTTTTACTAATGGTAGGGACCTGCACATCCCTTATGAGTTGGGCACAGAAGGACATCAATCTTAACTTGATGCACGAGTACAATGGCGCGGCATTTTCCTATGGAACAACCTATACAACAGGTGGTGGAACAGCCGTTTCATTTGATAGAGTTCAGTATTATTTAAGTGGATTTGAATTGACACACGATGGTGGACAGACCTTAGCCATGCCAGACGCGTATGTATTGGCAAGTTCAAACATTTCTGCATACAACTTGGGTAACGAAGATGTAACGACAGTTGAAGCTTTGAGTTTTGATTTTGGAGTTGATTACGCTGCCAATCATCTTGGAACGACTAGCTGGCCTGCTGGACACCCCTTGTCTGCACAGTCACCAGCAATGGATTGGAGTTGGCCAACGGGTTACTTCTTTTTTGTAATCGACGGAATGATTGACGACACAGGAGACGGAACTCCAAACAAGCTTTTCCAACTTAGAGGTTTGGGAGATGCATTACTGAGAGATGTAAACAGTTTTTCAGGAATGAGTGTAACGGGTTCATCGATTGAGTTGGCATTGAATGTAAACATTGCTGATTGGATTATGAACATTGATTTAGTTGCGGCAGGTGTAGATCACAGTGGTGGACCAAACAACATTGCAGTATCAGACAATACAAACGATGAGACGGTATTCACAATGAGTCCATTGCTCGATTTGGATCATTTGAATGCACAAGAAAGTAAGATTTACGCAAACTATGAGTTGCCCTACGCACCAACAATTTTCTACAATTTGGCGACGAAAACGGAGGTAGATGTGAAGGTGTTTAATACAAGCGGTCAATTGCTAATTGAAAGCAAAGATCAGCCATTTGAAGGGAACTATTTTATCAATAAAGAATTGGAGACAGGTGCATACTTCATCGTGTTTTCAAATGAAGACTTGGAAGAAAGTTTCCGCTTCATTGTCAAACGATAGACTGTGAGAATAAGCGGAACATTATTGTTTCTGTTTTTCTTCGTATCAGTTATTTTGGGGAGTAGCGGTCATGTAAATCATGTTGGCTACTCCCATTTTTCTGGATCGGATACACTCATTGGAAATACGGAGGCGCAAATAGAACTTGGAAAACAGTTGTTTTATGATCCTGTATTGTCCAGAGACTCCACGGTTTCATGTTCCACCTGTCACAAACCAGAATTGGCATTTACTGACGGACTCAGCAAGAGCGTTGGAATTTTTGATCAAGAGGGCACGCGCAATGCGCCGACACTGACCAATGTTGGAAACCGACCCTATTTTCTCTTGGATGGTGTGAATCCTACACTCGAAACACAAACACTCGTTCCCATTCAAGAACACAAAGAATTTGATTTTCACATATCCCTGGTCGTTCAGCGACTCCAGAAAAACCCAGTATACGTGGAGTTGGCCAAAAAAGGATTCAATTCTGAAATCAACCAATACGTTTACACCAAGGCCATTGCGACATTTGAACGGACGCTGATTAGTAACGATTCCCCTTATGATCGCTACCTCAACGGCGACAAGTCTGCGCTTAGTGCTTCTCAATTGCGCGGAAGAAAGTTGTTCTTCGATGAGCTGTATTGCGCCAAGTGCCATTCAGGAAATGACTTTACAAATGACGCACTTACAAACAATGGTTTGTACGAGGTCTATGCCGACTCAGGCAGAATGCGCTTAACGGAGAATGAAGCCGACAGAGCTATTTTCAAAGTTCCGACCCTAAGAAATATAGAAGTAACCGCGCCTTACATGCACGATGGGAGCTTAACCAGCTTGGAAGAGATCATTGAACATTACATGAAGGGTGGCAATGCGCATAAGAACAAAGGCAAAGAGATCGTTCCCTTTGAGCTCAATGCCCGAAAAAAAGAAGACCTCATCAACTTTTTAAAATCCCTTACTGATCACACATTTATTTCGAATGTGAAGTATCGACTTGAGTAATTTTTTCTTTCAGTTCAATGGAAGGATAAAAGAGATTCCTTGATAAAGGCTTCCAAATCCAGAAATGGAATTGGTTTGATATTTGAGGCGCTAAGGAAACGAATCTTAGTGATCTTATGAAACCACAAACTTCTAGGGTAAAATCTGTTTTTTTCTTCTTCGGAATTAGCCTGCTTTTTGGGTGCAATTCATCTTCAAATAAAACCACGGATAATCGTGGGTTTGAAAACATGAGTGAAGCCGACAGTCTAAAGGTGGTCAGTGAGTTATTTGATGCAATGGAAGACGAAATTTACTCACGATACCTTACGGTGGATCAAGACACAAATTTAGTTGAATATACAGGGTGTGGCAGACCGAATATATTAATCAGGGTGAATTCACTAAATCAAACAATGGTTAACGATGAAATAGGAGCGCCGATAACGGAACGAATCATCGAGTTTTATTCTGCGAACATGAAAAAGAATGATGTCACCAATATCTTTCCAATGTATACACATAATAGGTTAAAGGATGTTGAACATGGCCTTCAGGAGGCAACGAGAGATGCTGAAGAATTTGAAATCAAGGATTCTGTTGCAACTGAGGTAAAAGAGTTCAAAAGAACGATAGTTGAAGAATGGAGAAAAAAAAAGAAGGTCTTTAAAACGCTTGGAATTGAGTCTCTTCCTGAAGTTCACGCTCAAGCACACATACGTATAGAGTACACTCGCAATACGGCGCCACGACCAGAAATTGTTGACAGTGTTATCTTGGCTATTTATACCTTGAGAGATAGACGAGCACAAGAGTACTTAAATGAGTCTTATATCGAAATTTATCAACGCTATTCGGTTACAAAAAAAGAAGTGGATAAGGATAAACTTGATGCAATAAGCGTGCTTCATCCGATAAGTGTAATTGTTGAGAGCAGCATAAAGAAGTATAAGCTTGTGTTTGTTGAAGGACATGAAGAGTTCCCTCCAGTGGCTGGACCTTAGGGAAATCTGCGGCGTAATCATCTCCCAGCGGATCTGTTGCAATTATTCGTTGTGAGTTCTTCGAACGTGTCCATTGTCAGAAGAAATAAGAAAGGTTCCCAAAATTAATTGGGAACCTTTTGGTTTAGTCGTGACTCGAGGGTCGGTAGCCCGCCAGTTTAGCGGGTTTTCTTATGGCCAATAAGTGTATTTTCATAAACGAATTGAAGCCAGAATGTTTCCAATCAAATGATTGGTCTAAAAATCCGGTAAGCGATTTTAAAATTCAACTATGAAAACTCCGAGTTAAAAAAACGCCTACCGGACAAACCAAATTGAAGTAGCAGTTTGTTTAAAATGAAGCAAATGGTGTTATGCTAACGGAAGAAGACCCAGCGTCAAATGAAGAAATCTTCGACCGTTTAATTTGACTCAATTTGTAGGAAAGCGTAATCTCATGAGCCATTAGACCAGAGATGGATTGGATCAGTGGAGTAGTCACCAGGTCGTAACTATAACCGATGGTGAAACTTTTATGATCAAACCCGGCAACAAATGCAATGGCATCGTTTCTACGGTACCATGCTCCAATTACCATCTTCGCATTGTCACTAAACACGTAATCCGCATAGAGTCCTACAGCTATTTCTGAGTTTCCATTCTGAACAGTTAACCTGGCATTTGGAGAAATATCGATTTTATTTTTCCCATAGACCTTAACACCTCCCTGAAACGAGAGCTTCATTGGCATTTGACTTGTGCCGTCTAATAGACTCTCATTTGGTTGATTCATATGATACCCTGATACACCCGCATAAGCATTTAGCTTTGATTTATCACGCGGCGCGTTTGTAAACCACATGACCCCAAAACTTGCGTCTGCAACACCTGACTTATTTCTAAGCGATAGTTCATTGGAAGGATTCGACGCATCGTATGATCCCAGAATGTATTGACTGTCAAATGAAAGTGAATTAATATCAAGCGTATGTTGAATGTACCCGCCCATTAGCGAAACGCTCAAATTATTGTTGTCAGTAATCTGAAGATTGTATCCAAGAGCTAAAGAGGCATCCAATGTTTGGAATGCACCCACCTGCTCATTATAGACACTGACCCCTAAATCAAGTTTACTTTTTCCACTATTAATAAAAAAGGGATGCATCGCTGTAAAAGACATCGTTGAATAGCCCTTTTCAATAGAATTCCATTGAGTGCGATATCCAAGAATAATGCGCATGTCTGTATTTGCACCCATCATTGCTGGGTTCATGCGGAGGGGACTCCCCAAGGACTGAGTGTTGCGTGCGTCCTGTGCTCTGGCTACATCAATATGATAGAGCCCACAAGCGAGAGCCACGATCAATAAAACTTTAATATTTTTCATAATTAGTTTTTTTAATTTTTGTTAATCGAACTAGCGAATGAGATTTACAATCCCTTCTGTTATAACTGGTTCTCCATTGGAAAGAACTCCACTAACGTGATATACATATGCACCTACGGGCATTGCCTCATCTGAGAGAAGTCTGTGACCATTCCATCCTTCTTCCAGTTTGTTAGTGTAGAAAATAAGTTCACCCCATTTATTAAATATTCTGAATTGAAAATCCGTGATTCCTTCTCCTCGGACATAGAGGATATCATTGTTCCCATTTCCATCAGGCGTGAATCCATTTGGCAACCAGAATGAAGGTTCGATTACAAAAACAACGACCGTATCTGAATTGACGCAACCATAAATATCTGTTACGATTACGCTATACTCAGTAGTTGTACTCGGAGATGCTATTGGATTGAAAACGCCCGAATTATCGAGTGCATAGAAAGGATTCCATTCGTATTGAACTCCTCCTGTAGCAATCAGCTGAGTTGAGGAACCCGTCGTAATGGTGTCGTCAATTCCAGCATTCGCTAACGGAAGTGGATGAACGATAATTGTTACTTCGTCCATAACTGGACCGCAACCCCCACCTGAAACAGCAAGTGTATACACTGTAGTTGAATCAGGAGTGGAGATAGGGTTGGGCAATGTTGGATCGCTAAGTCCAGCTGAAGGAGTCCATACGTAGTCTTGTCCTTCTATTAGTCCCGTTCCAATTTGGAAACTGTCGCCGTAGCAAATTTCACCATCAATATTCGCGTTTGCAATCAATGGATCTTGCATGAGTACAGTTATGCTGTCTGAGTTTGAGCAGCCTGTGGAAGTATTTGTAACTAGCACAATATATTCGGTATTATTTGCATCTGGTGAGGCCGTGGGAGCCGAAATCGCGACATCGTCTAGCGTACTTCCTGGAGCCCAAGAATATGTGTTTCCTGCAACTGATGCACTACCAATCATTACGCTCATATCGGCGCAGATGGTAGTATCAAATCCAGCGTTTGCGATAGGTAAAGCATCAATTGAGATTGAAGCCGAAGTACTTTCAGAACACAATCCATTGGTTACAGTCAGGAAAATGGTTTTACTTCCTGCCCCTGAATAGAGAATACTTTGTGGGTTTTGTTGCGTTGCAGAGGAAGGCGTTGAACCAACTCCTAGATCCCACAAGTAAGTCCAGTTTGGATCGGATGTCCCAGTGTAAGTAATGTTTAGATCTGCCCCCTCACACTGAGGAGAATTTGTCGTGAAAGAAGGTGCAGGAGTTTCTGCAATATTGATCGTTTGTGTCTGAGACTCACTACAAGAACCAAGTGTTGTTGTTAAAACCACAGATTTGATTCCCGGCGTGCTATATAAGATTCCTGTTGGATTCTCGTTTGTTGATGCTCCGGGAGAGGATCCCGCTCCCAAGTCCCATGAATAACTTGCACCAGTTGTTCCAGTGTTTTGAAAATCTACGAGATCTCCAGTACAGTAGGAAGAATTCGAAGTGAAAGTGGCAACAGGAACAGGGTCGATAGTTATTGAGCCGACATAATTAGATGAGCAACCATAATTATTAACGGCTTCTAATGTAATGTCTTTGGAACCGGATGTCGAATACATTATACCTGAGGGGTTCTGTGCAAAGGAGGTTTGAGGGCTTGCATCAGCTCCAAAGTCCCATGAATAGCCCACGGCGTTCGTGCCTGTATAATTGAAATCCACAGCCTGGTTCATACAAACAGGTGCATTTGATGTAAACGAAAGTGTGGGCGTTGGATTAACAGAAATGGTTTGCGTAAACACGTCGTCTCGTACACCTCCGCAACCACCATAATCTACTGAGACGTAGTGCGTGATTGTTTTAGGGCCAGATGTTGTGTATGTTACCGCAGGAGGGTTCGCAGCATTTGATGTAGAAGGATTTGCTCCAGCACCAAAAGACCATGAATGCGTAACTGTGGTTGTTGGACTACTTCCAGGGGTTCCCATATTATAACAAAGGAGACTGTCTCCGATACAAGCAGATGATGCAGAAGTCATAAAATCTGCTCGCGCTCTTCGGATATCGATATCCATTAAAACGGTAGAAGAACAACCAAGTCCAGAATTGGTGATTGTAAATTCCACAGTGTAGGTGCCATTACCTCCACCGGAATAGTCTACGCCGTTTGGGTTTTGGTTTGTTGAGGTATTTGGGTTTGCCCCACCTTGATTCGGATAGTCGAAATCCCAAAAATAAGACCACCCACCTCCAGTGTTTCCCGAAGTGTTTGTGAAGTCTACATTTGTGTTTTGACATGCTGGAGCAGTGCTTGTAAAGCTTGCGCTTGGACATTGAGCCAGTGTCGCCGCTGTGGGGGTCAAAATAAGCGCTAAAAGCGCGAGTTGTTTTTTCATAACCATAGTAGCTTATACTTTAATTAGTAGTAATAGTAGGATTGGGAAGTGCCAAAAAGGTTGGGAAGACAAGAAAATTTCTTCACTTTTTTTACGAATAACATTTTGCTGGAATTCGAAAGATTGGGGTTAGTTCAGTAAATGCGAAAACATTATTTTACCCCCAACCCAACCTTTTTAGTACGATGGTCATCTTATAAGAAAAGAACGATCAAGGATTCAGAATTAAATACACTCGTAAAGGGTTGCATAAAGGGGAACCGTGATGCAAGGAAAACCTTGTATGACAAGTATTCTGGACAAATGCTTAGTGTGTGTTATCGGTATGCTAGAAGCAAGGAAGATGCTGAAGAAATTTTTCAGCAGGCTTTCTATTTGATTTATAAAAACATTGGACAGCTTCAAAATTATCAAGCATTAAGCGGATGGGTTAAACAAATTTTTGTGAATACAGCATTACAATACATTAAGCAAAAGCAAAAAATATATGTCCTGGAAAATTGGCAAAGTGAAGGCCTAGAATATAGTGAGGTTAACAATGCTTTAAGTATTTTGGAGACGAAGGAGCTCATTGAATTAATCCAAAAACTACCCAATGGATGCCGAGAAGTCTTCAATATGTATGTTGTAGAGGGCTATTCCCACAAGGAAATAAGTGAGAAATTAGGGATAGCTGTAGGTACATCAAAGTCGCAATTGCATGATGCGAGAAAAATATTAATGAGAGCTATACAAAAGAATGAAGTGAAACTAAATAGAAAAATCAGCTAATAGAGTGAGTGATCAATTAGAACATAATGAGTTTGACAAACGGGTAAATGAGCGATTGGATGGGCATGAAATTACCCCTCCTGAAGGACTCTGGAGCAATATTAGTGCTCGAGCAGAGGAGTTAGACGCTACCAATAAATACAAGAAACGTTTTGGGTTTATGTTATGGTTTTCCCTTGTCGTGGTTGTATTGATGTCAGGAACTATCCTTTTTTATGAAAGGAATGCTCAAGATGGGGAATTGAGAGCAGAGAAAATGGTTGGTTCCATGGAAGTTAAAGGAACAGTGGAATCATTGGAACAGAGGGGAAGTGAGGGTTCTGAAAACACGACGACCACAGAAGTAAGTATAGATGATAGAGGCAGCGAAAACGAGATTAAGGAGAAGGCTGAAGAAAAAGAGGTTGATGGAGACCAAGAGAAATTGATCGCGAATAAAAATGAAGAGCAAGAAGTAATGTCTCTTGCGCTGGAAATAGATAAGCAAAATGCGTCAAGTGAGGAAAGTGCACAGGTGAAATTAGTCACGCAAATAGATGACAAAGAAAAAGAGGAAAGAACCAGTGTAAAAACTGAAGGAGGCCCTGATAAAGTTCAGGAGGAAGAAATAGCGAGTGACAATGGTGGACAAGACGAGTCTTCTTCTCTGAAATTAGATGAAGAAGGAGTTCAAGCTGAATTAGTCACGCAAATTGGCGATGATGAAACAGACCGTACACCGGAAAAAAGGATCTTAACAGAAGCTCAAGGACAGCCGCTTGTAAAGGAAGAAATTATTGAAACAGGATTGACAGATAAAGCATCGTCGGAATCAGAAGTTGTTGAAAATGTAGATTCGAACAAAGACAAGCGAAGCACTACTCCAACGAAATCTGAACAATTGAAAAATGCTAAGGAAGTTTCAGAGGAAAAATTCTCAGAAAAGGATTCCTCGGATGTGAATAGCGATGCTTTGGCAACTCAGACTTCTGCCGTATCAAAACCGAATGAACCAAAAAAATCTTCACGCATCACACTCGCTCTTTATTTCTCACCAGAGTACTCGTATAGATTTATTAGAAACAATTCTACAGTGATGACGGATGATCTCAATCGAGCGGAAAAAGGCGGATATACGTACCGTTTCGGAGTAACTGCTGGATTTGATATCAACAGCCATTGGTCAGTGAGGGCAGGGGTTAGTTATGGTACATATAAACAAGCGTACAGCAATGGTGATACACCTGTAAATGTGGTAACTGTTGACACGCTTTCAGGAGAGTTTGATTTTGAGACGTCACTGGGAACAATAACCCTTAGCAGTGAAGAACTCAAGGAAGTTGAAGAAGAAGAGGAGGAAGAAGAAAGCACATTCTTTTTAGTAGAAACGAATCAGAAATTAAGTTTTATTCGAATTCCAATTTCAACAGAATATACGATTGGCACAGGAAAAACCAAGTTTACCATTAGTGCTGGAATTTCCACTGATTTTATAGTCGCGCAGAAGCAAGATAATAGAGTTGTGGGAGCTGAAACTTACGAAGATTTGAAGATAAGCGAGTTGGACAAGTTTCGATCAGTCAACCTCAGTGGGATGCTTGGAATTGGCACAGAATTCGACTTGAGCAAAGGATTTTCATTAACGGTTCAACCTTCATTTAAAGTTTCGTTGATGTCCTTAGGAAAAAATACTCCTGTGCTTTCACACCCATATTCTATGGGGTTATCAACAGGGTTGAAGTATCGCTTCTAATTCAGAGATTTCAATTAATTGAAACACAGTCCTACAATTTTTTTTGCCCCTTCCCAACCTTTTAGGGACTCAAGTATCTTATTTCTACAAACATTAAAATCATACCTATGAAACTACATTACATTTTATGTATTAGCGCGTTGTTCTTTTGGACTCCAAAGGCGAATAGCCAAAGTTGGTGGCCTCAAAATTCGCATACATTATCGGATTTAAATGAAATATTTTATGCCACAAATAGCACAGGATGGTCATTTGGAGATTCGCTAGACGGAATCGGAGGATTTGCTTCTGGATATCTAACAAAAAGTACAAATCAAGGTGCGCTTTGGTTTCAGCAAGATATGGGTTCTCCAATTTATCAGATTCTTGGCAGTTATTTTGTCAATGACCAAAAGGGATTTGGAGTTGGAAGAAACCAATTGTCGGGCAATGGTGTCATAATAACCACAATAGATGGAGGAACTACATGGTCGGCAGGACCAGCTCAACCAGAAAGGTTAGTAGACGTATATTTTGCCGATGCAAACACAGGATGGACCGTAGGTCGGAATGATTTTGTGCTGAGAACTTCTGATGGCGGGACCAACTGGACAGATATCAGCGCTTCTACAGGAGATCATCTTAATGGGGTCTTCTTTACCACAACAACGAATGGGTACGTGGTCGGCAAGGCTGGAATCATTATTAGTTCTGTTGACGCTGGTACCAATTGGACAAATTTATCGAGTGGAACGAATGAAGACCTCAATGCTGTATCCTTTGTCAATGATTCAACAGGATGGGTTGTAGGCAAAGCAGGCGTAATATTGTTTACCAACGATTGGGGAATAAATTGGAACACTCAAACTAGTGGAACGGCTGAAGATTTAACGGATGTCACCTTTGTGAATGACACAACAGGTTGGGCTGTTGGGACTGCAGGAACAGTTTTAAAAACTACCGACGCAGGCGTAAATTGGATTCCCGAAACGAGTGGAACACAGGAAGATATTATGTCCATTTCCATGAGAAATGAAACACTTGGTTGGTTTTGCGGAAATGCTGGGGTTATATACGTGTATGGAATATCACCACCAAATGCACTTGACGAATTATCGGCAACAGTGTCCATGAATCTATATCCAAACCCAGCAACTGATAAAATCAAAGTGGAACTGTCAACAGCAGAAAATTGGGAAGTACAATTGTATGACCTTACTGGAAACTGTGTTTATCGCGAGCAAATAGTAAACAGCAAGACAACTCTAATTTCCCGAAAAAAGTGGGACGCTGGAATCTACCTAGTTCGGGTTATAGCTGAAAGCGGTATATCAATTCAGGAGAAAATTATTTTTAATTAATTACCTACCAAATGAAGAAGATCATTTCTTTTTTGTTGTTTTTTTGTTTGATCGAAGGTGTTAATGCGCAACGACCTGCAGATTTAGAATTGTGGACTGGAGCAACTTTTCAGCTTCGATTAGGCAAAAGAATTGGCATAGATCTTACTGAACAATTTCGATTTAATGATACGATCTCCTCACTGAAGAAATCGTTTACAGAACTCGAATTAAAGTTTAAGATTAACAACTATTTTAGCCTTAGAGGGAACCACAGATACATTGTTCGTCCTGGAAAGAAAGGTCTTAACAGAGTAGCTTTTGATGGGGTTTTTACTTTGGACAAGAAGGACTTCCCCCTTTCGTTTTCCTATCGCTTGCGTTTTCAAGATGTCATTGGAAAGAAAAAAACGTATTTAAGAAACAAAGTACAATTCAAGTACAATCTTAGTAAGTTGGTAGACCCATACACTGCTTATGAAATCTTTTTTCGGTTGAATGGAAAGAATGAATTTAGAGTTTCACGATTTACCGTAGGCCTAGACTGGCGAGTGATGAAAAACATGAATGTATCTACCTTCTATCGATTGCAAGATGATATTTTCATTAAAAAGCCAGAACGACAGCATATTATAGGCGTGATGTTGAGTTATAAATTGAAATTGAAGAAGAAGAAACTTTCGGCAAGTATTGAATGACTAGTGTAGTCTTGTCTTCATTTGATAATTTTCCACTGTTCTGGATTCAGTTAAGTTTTTTTTATAAACGAAAAATAATCTTTCAATATACTTGAAAAAGTATTTAGTTCTAGGTGACTATTATTTGACTTTTATCCTATATCATCGCACAATGGCGAGTACTACTAACTCATTATGTATGTCCCAGTAATTTTTCGTGATTTCAAATTCTAACAAGCTTGATTTAACCCAACAAAAAAAGCACCACCCAATTGGGAAGTGCTTTTATCATTGTGACCCCTAGCGTTGATATTTCTAACTTTTTGAAAGAGGATTTGGAGAAGGTACTGGAGGTATTACTTGATTAGAGGAAGGGAAAATACTCCAATTATGAAAATAGGTCGTCGTATTTGCGACGACCTATTCACTCATAATAATTCTTACTGAATACTGACTTTCTCTCTGTAGATAATTTGCTTATTTGACATGCCTACCAAAAAGTAAATCCCAGGTGTAAGCTCAGAGACATCCATCGAAGTATTATTGCTTGCCGATGCTTCAGCTACAATGCGCCCTTCCATATTCATTAGTATAATGTTTTCGATGCTTGCATCAATCACTTCATAGTTTATCGTTGTTGTTGCAGGGTTAGGGTATATACGAATCGCTTTGTCTGTTTTTTCGTCAAAGGAAATCATACTCTTAGAAGAGCTTCCACCTTCACATTCATAGACATCTGTGGTGTAAATTCGTGCTACATTGCCTCCAACAATAACAGCTGGCGGATTCGAGTTGTAGTAATACCTGAACGTTACTGGGCCGTTATTTATAATATTAGCAGCTCCTGTTCCAACGCTAGAAAAAGTGTTGCTATTGTCCGAATTGCTCCCGCTTTGGTCTTGAAGTATTGCTCCGTCTCCAATCTCAATATCTGTAGTACACACAGTAAATTGATTACAACGAATTTCAACGCCGTTATTTTCACTGACGAAGTAAGTTGCCTTATAACAACCTCTGAAATTGTTTTTTTCGATTACATTATCATTAGTCAATGCCTGAAAATATCCCCCGTAGCCGAGGTAAGAGAATGAATTATTGTTTATTGTGCCTCCTGACATACTCGAGCCACTCAATCCCCCCATATATATACCAGCTGCGTCATAGTTAACGGGAGAACTTGATCTGAATGAATTTCCACTAATCTGAGGATTGGTATATATCGCTCCTAATTCTATATCAGTACTTCCGATTCCTATTCGCGGGATTCCCATGTCATCCAGAATGAAGGTGTTATTGAGAACTCGTAATTCTTCACAATTAGACCCTATAATTACGTGATTTGTCATCTCACCGATAAATTCACATCTGGATATAAGTATTTTGTGATTGTTATATGTATCAATATATGTGGATTTTGGATCTGAACCAGATCCTGTAAATGAACAATTCAGAAAACGAATATCACTGACATTGTTCATTAACATGTTAGATAGGAAACCGGCTTCGCCAAAAACACAATTATCAAAGTTTATCATACTATTGGTGAAAGTCGACAGTGGTGTCGATCCTGAGTTATTGGATATTTCAAGATGTATATAGTTATTTTCAACTGTACTGTTGTAGGCAATAATCTCACGATTGTGGGATTGTAGACCACCGCCTGAAAGCGTATTTATGTCAAAAGCCGAATGACAATTGTTAACATCGAAATCCCATAGATAGATGGCGTAGAATATTGTTGGAGCAGTGATTGGTGTACGGTCAATTATGAATCCTCGCCACCCATCTATACCTGATAGACCGTTCAAGCCAGATGCAGAAGTTACTTCGCCGTAAAGACCTGTGAATTGCCCTCCGTCTTCAATATGAATTCTGTAGGTTTCTCCCATATATAGAGTACCGTTTTGAACGGTGAGATGTCCTCCAGGTTTTATGATGATGTCTTCGTTAATAGTTGTAGTGCCCCAGGTTACACTGGTCGTGATATCGAGCGCATTAGCTGCTGAGATTGTTCCGCTCATCATAGCGGTGATAATTAAAAGTTGTTTTAACATAATATAAAATTTAAGAATTAAACATTAACCAATTGGTTTGAGTTAATGAAAATAAAAGGTGTTAATCCTTTTCCCACATTTTACTTATGAAATGTGACGAGATAGGGCAAAATAGTGATGAAAAGAGAGCGCAAGGATTCAATTAAAGGATTTTACCATGCGTACAAACGTTATTAAAAAGATTAGATGCGGTTTATTATCTAAAAACCCTTGCATTGCAATGTCTAAAAATAGAGTACAACCTGTGAAAACAAAAAAGATACTATTCACACAGCATGGCTCATGAATACTGAGTATCCATCGAATGTGGGTTATCGGGCTATACCTTCGTTACACATAACTATTGGCTAAACGCTATTACGTTTTTTTAACTCAAGAGACCTCTTTAGTTTTGCCAAGATCTGCCAACCATTTCACGCAGTTCTAACTTTTATACCAAAAGTTAGAACCAGAGATGTGTCTGTGTAAGTATTTGAAAAACAAGCTGTTTTGAATGGAAAAGAGTCAACCCTTAGCGGATTGACTCTTTCATTGTGAGCCCGTCAGGATTTTAGATCCTATTGTGCCCGAAAATCAGTGTATTAAAGCGTCATTCGTTGCACTCATAGCCCGCTTTTTCATAATTTATAGAACAAGCAAGCTTGACTAGAAAGCATGAAAAAAGCGTCCACTTTTGGTAAACGCTTTAATCAGAGTGACCCCTAGGGTTGATAGTTCTAACTTTTTGGAGGATTTAGATTCAGTAATCAACTTGTTCATTATTAACCAAATCTGACTCTTGAATGAACGCAAGATGCATAGTTACTACGATGCTCTGGTCATTGAGGGGGATTGGTCATTATCCATTTTTTGACCTTTCTCTGCTAATTTAAGAGCAGTTCTATTGTTTTCACGGTTGATTTTAACCTCAGCTTCAATGTGAAGTTTGTCATTACGACAATCTTGATACTTGTTGATGATTTTTCTGAGTTGAACCAATCCAACTCCTATTAGGCTTAATACTCCAGAAGTGGCAATTAAGCCACTGATAACTTTAATTAACTCCATAATCTCCAAATGTTAGAACGCGTAAATAAAGTTCCCTCAATAGGCTGGCTTTATTTTTCTAAATACGTTTGTGCCATAAGTGGCACACATGCCATACATGTCAAACATTTGGTCAACATCTTCGAGATAAGATGTTGGGATTTATACTTCGTAATTTTAGGCTTACGCTTTTACCTTGAATTTCTGTGAACTCGCACATTCATACCTTCAAACTAAGAATTATTTTCCGTTAAAAAAAATGAAGAGGCTTATTCTTCGTCACCATCCATTTTGTTAAGTCTATTGGTGTTGTCAACAACAAATTTCTCAATAGTTGCAAGGGTCTTATCAATCTTATCGAAACGGGTGTCAACTTTATCGAAACCTTTTTTCATTTCCTCTTTAGTTGCAAAATATTGTAATTGCTCATTTGTTACCATGGTCATTTGAATATTTTGAATCATGCTATGTTGAGAATTAATTTTCTCTTCCATACGTTCAAGACGTTTATCCATGGAAGAATAGTGCTGGACGAAGGACTAATATTGGATGGTCTCTTGATTACGATTCTTTGAATGATACTTTGACATGGGTTACAGGTGGTCATATTCACACTTATGAAAATGTTAGCAATAGGAAAGATATAGTAATCTTAGCTGATGTGGTTACTCAAAAGGCAAAAGTGGCTGTAACTAAAAATATACACTATGGAGACTATTTAAGGATAAAACATGGTGCATATGTTAATTTGAATTAAACTAGATTAAGAGCCTTTATTCTTCACTCCACGATTATTTGCTCTCGTAACCTTTACCTCAGTTTCATCTTTATGTTTGGAAATTCGATATTCCCAATATTTATCAAGACCTTTTCTGATTTGAATGATTGCAACTGTTCCGATACCTGACCCTATCCCAATTTGGATAACTAACTTAACTAACTCCATGCTTATTAAAATAAATTAAACAAAGCCCCTACCCGAATCCCATGGCTGATTCGCTGCTTCGCTAATTTTTATTTTAACACTTCCTAAAAGAGTTATTCTTACGTGATATCGGGCACACTATCCATGAAGTGACCTTTAAATGTCCCTTGAGAAGATTTGCTTTTCAACTCCCGCTTCTACACGGAGAACACCATGTTCCATTAAAATTTGTTTATCGGTACAAGTCTCCTTCGCACCTAGCCAATTTATATCCGTTACTAATGCGAATTTCTCGCCACTAGCTATGATAATTTTAAGCTTAGACTAAGATAAGTATAATGCTTTGATTTTTAACCTATTGTTGAAAAGTTGCTAAAATTGTGAATATCTCACATGTGAAGTGATTAGGATTCTAGTTCAATCATTTCCTCGATTGGATAGGTGGATAAACCTCTGTTTTTCATCTCTTGAAGAAGAAAGTTAAGGTTGTCCACATGTGGGAAATCTGATAGGAATTTTTCATTGTCGATGTCTTCATCAACCATGTAGTCTTCAATGACTAGTTTAAATGGAATAGAGGGAACGATTCTGAACCCCGCATGGTACATATAGTTCTGCCTTGGATATAGGACGATATCAGCTATTATGAAAGCTCCGTGAACAAAGAATGTTGAATCTTTGATGTCTTTTTGTTTAAAGCCAAGTTTGATTAAATGTTCAATTTTGGTCTGAACACTTCTTATGAACCTTGCATGAACGCTAACGAGTTCGTTGGTGAGTATTACTTGTAAATTGACCCACGGGAACTTATCCTCATGAATTTCATGTACAATTGCGGAAAATGGACGGTTGCGCAATGGGTGTACAGATTGTTGGTCTCCTTGATACTTAACGAGTTCTCCTACCTTGAATATGTACATGCTCAGTCAGTATTTATTTGTGTAATGATTTTCTCTTCTACTAGTTGATTCATTCTTTTAACACCAATTTCAGTTCGATGATGTGAATAGGGTATAGGGCCTTCTTTATCAATTATTTCGGCATTAACGGATATAATAGGAATGACCCCAAAATCCCTTCTCATATCTATCAAATTCAATAACATATCAATGTCTATCGATACAATTTCAGTGAATCGTTTGTAGTTCTGTTCTTCTAAGTCGAAGATTCCGTAGCCATTTAAGCTGATTTGCATGTCGCTATAGTTTATGGTTGTTTAGATTTACTCAAAAGATGAGTCATAGTTCCCCCATACTTAGCTATCAAGGCACCAATTACCCCTGTACTTAGCATTCCATCAACATCGTCTAACTGGTCAGGACTTAACCATCTCCAATCGTTAGGTGCTACATAGTGAAACACACGTGAAACAGCTACAGCCCCAACACTAAAAAAGGAACATAATATAAACAAGATCAATATGTGAACTTTACTCATATACTAAAGTTACTGATTTTATGGTTGTTAATTAAAAAAAAAGACTCTTGATACAAATCACTTTATTAGAAGGTAACGTCCTGTATACAATTCCATGTTAAATCATGTTATTTAATATCCGAAACAGATTGTATGACATTCTTAACTCTAATGAAAAAGTCACACTGGTTAACTCGGTGTGGTTATCAAACAATGGGCATTTTTCGAGCCATACCTTCTGAGTATAACGAAGGGCTAAGCGCCATGGCGTTTTATTTTGACTAAAGATACCTCTTTATTTTTCCCAATATCTGCCAATCTTTTCACGCAATTCTAACTTTTATCAGCAAAAGTTCTAACCAAAACCAATACTGGCCAATCACTTGAAATGCGAAGGTTATAGAAAGAAAAAGAGCCAACCCTTAACGGACTGGCTCTTTCTTTGTGAACCGCCCGCAACAAATTTCGAACTGTATTAATGTGAATGATTAATGGGTAAGTTCAAGAATTCTTTTCTCAAGAAGAGTTTCAATTTTATTATAAATATCAGGACGACTTTTCCTTAAGTAGTCGAGGAGTACAGTATCTTTAGTATGTCGCCAGTCAATTTCTGGGTTGCCAAATGGAGGGGTTTTATATTTATAATAAAAAGAATGAAGAAGTTCAGGTGACAACATACCAACAATTGTAACCTCAATGTTTTTTGGACATTTGATCATTAGCATAGGAGGAGCAACCTCTATTCCTTGTTCTCGCATTTTATTTCTACCTTCAACTCCCAAAGCGTCAAGGGAAGCCATTTCACGCGGATATGAATAGATCTTTAGACGTCTTTCCAAAAAAAGGTCATTATACTCGAAATTGACATTCGAATATAATCGTGAAAACAAAATTGAATTAGATTTGAATAGTGAATCATCAAGTTGAGGGTCGCAGTAATTATTTTTCCAAGGGCCATTTAGCTGTATGGAGTACGATAAGTAATCGCTAATCACTTTAAACATTTCTTCATTTGAAGGAGGCCAATAACTGTAATCATAATTGTCAGTTAATAGTACGTAACTATTATTTGGTTTTTGAATGGAATCAACCTTCTCTAAAATATTAACTGCTTTTATTTGCGAAAAAATGCATCCTTCGACTTGAGCTTGCCAAAAATCTGTAGAATCGAAAATTACTTTACTGAAGAATGATCCATCTAAAACAGCGATTGAAAGGTTTGTATTTTTAAATGTAGTTGAAGAAAATTCAGCTCCTAAATATATGGAAGATTCGAGGTTTGCATTTTCAAACCATATGGATTGGAACAATGCTCCTTGGAATAAACCGTTTGACAGATTCGAATTGGAAAAGTTGCAACCACTAAAAACTGTTCCATCTCCTGAAGTGTACTCAAAATTGGAGAACGAAAAGTCGCCATGAATAAAAGCTAGGTCAAAGTTGGTACGGGAGAAATCACTGTTCTGCGCATTAATGATATTGTAAAAGTTAGACTTACTAAAATCAACGGTATTTGCTGATATGAATTGTAAATTCATATCAGCAAAAGAAGACTTTGTGAAAATGCCATTGTCTAAATTTGCTCCAAGCAAATTAGATTTGAAAAAGAATGAGAATGAACAGTCAGATTCAGAAAGATTGAGGTTGATCATTTCACAATTGACGAATTCGGCATATTTGAAGTCTCTATTGCTTACGTCATACCCAATCGTGAATTCTCTTTGAACTTCATTCCTTTTTTCACGATTTTCAGAAATATAAAGTTTTATCATTTCTGATTCTGGTAGTTGTTTTGCAAGAGTAGCTGAGTTAATCGTTATCCTTGGAATCAACCCTAAATCGTCTAACATATAAAACATCCCTGAATTTGGGCTAAAGGAACCTGCACATATCAATGTAAATATTGAAATGTGAAAAATTGAAAAGTAAACTACTTTTCGTAGTAACCGAAATTGCGAAGAAATAGCACAGATTCTTAAAAATCGGATTCTAATTCTTCTAGGCATAAACATTATAGGGAAGCGAATAATTTTGAGTAATAGAAACCAACCTCTCGTTAGTTTACTGTACCGAGATTTCTTTTTACTAATATTCAGTACTTGAATTATCTCTTTTGCGTAAAATCGAATCATCAAATAGTCGATCAACAGTAATGAAAAATGCCAGAGAGTAATTGGAATGTTATGATAGTCTGAAAATCGAAATTGAATATAGACAAGAGTTATGAGTGGGAATAAAAAAACAGCAGACTTCAAGAGAAATATTAGTAGGGAATGATTGAGTCTAGATTGGGTTGTGAAAGCATAATTCAGAAGGAATGGATGAAGCTCTAAGGAAGTTTTTGAAAGATTGTCTTTTTCGGATGAAAAATGCAAGAGTTTTTTACAATGAACTTGAAGATTAACCAATAAGTTATAGTGAAAGAAGATTAGAATTAATGGAGCAACAAAGTAGAATCCAATAAGTGGAAATTCAACATTAATTATTGGAAGGCTCATCGTACTATCAGGAAGAAACAACATCAAATCTGTAGTTGAAGCAACAAGAGCAAAGATTAGAAACAGAAATAAGGTGAATGTTATTCCAATTGTCCTGTTTATTGCGGAAGATTTGTTTATTGATTCAATTGATGCCATATATTATCATCATTAATTCGGTAAAGTGCTAATCAAGATTAGGAGTAAATGGTATAAAGTGTTATTGAAATTAAAGACAGAGAGAAAGAGAAATAGCAGAGTCCTTTAACTAGTTTGAAATACCAAGGATTTGGAATTGTTTTTACATCAAATTTATCTGGCAAATTTTTCAATACCTTATTAATCCAGACAGCGTGAATTTTAATTTCTTCTCTCATTAATTTAATCTCTGCGAAAAGTAGGATTGACCCAGATAGAATGCCCGACGCAATTAGTCCAATAGAAGTCGAAAATAGACTATGTTGAATAGTTGTTTGCGGATCAGATGATTTTAAGGAAACCAGAATGCCCAATAAGCCTACAGCCATTGCGATAATATTTCTTACCCATGTATAGTATTTTTCGCTAGCCTGCTCCTTTAAGGCTGTAAAATTTTCAATCTTTGACCTAATATTTTCATTCATCTTACTTCGTTCATTATCATTGGTTAGTCCATTTCTATCATAGAGTTGAAAAGAATTAAATATACCCAACGTGATTGGTTAATTAGATTGCTTATTGAAAATCAGGTATTTGTTGTACTATCATTAAATAAAAATAGGGTACTTATACCTGTTGATTTTACTGTTTATCTGAATTACTTTCGTAACCAGTCCTATTTGAAGAAATTCTTTATTAGTCTATGAGCAACAGTACAAATCAGAATGCAACAGCTTCTTGGAGTGGATATTCGCATCAAGGTCAAGTTGGACTATTAGTCGCAATTAAAAAGATGATTGAATTGAATTCTTTGGAACTGGATTTAGCAAATTATTTTGTTGAGTTTGAAAAGGAAGAAGATGCTGCCGTTTATAAGATTGAAAATGATACAAAAGAGTACATTTCTATTCATCAAGTTAAGGCGAAATATTCTTCGGGATCAAAAAAACTTTCAAAATATGCAAAAGCCATAAAGGAGTTTAGTACAACGATTTGCTCTGAAAAATACCTGCATACTTCATTGGAGATTGATAATTGGTCATCTACGACAGAAATCAATCCAGAGAATGTTTCCAGATATGAGTACGAAGATGGAGTGACTTATTGCGATACATCAAAGATCGATGATTATTTAATATTAGAGTTGAAAAAAATTCTTGGAGAGAATGAAACTGGTGGAGTTGAAATAGCCTTAAATCGAATTTCAAATGAATTAGATCAGCGGATCAGAAAAGAGCATAAAGAAAAAAATGGAGTTAAAAAGGAAATGAACGTCGTTTTATGCCTTGAGGAATTATACCAATCAATTTTGGATAAAACCGATTTCAATCAAGAATTATTATGTTCTCTACGTCGTAAATTAATAAAGTACTATCATGAGTTCTTAAGAGATATTGTGTTTCAAACTGACGAATTTTGTGATGAAGATGATCTTCCCCTTGGATTTACTAAAATTTTAGAGGATATCTTTTTCTTAGAGGATAATCCCTTCGGTGAATTCTTGAAACTCCTTGATTTGAGTAAAGATCAAAATGATTACGATTTACATTCATTAGATCGGAATGGAGTGATTGACGTGTTTTATTTGGCTCTATTTAATGCCCACGCAGGACACAGAGATTCAACATTAGAAAATGAATCTGTTTCCTACACTCTTGAAAAGGATTCGTATAGTCGTCTTATAACCTCTATCAATACTAGCAAGAACAGAGAAGGAAGAGTTGCAGAAAATTACTTACGAAACTGGAAACTTAATGTTCTAAAGTGGGAGCCACATTACATTATTAACAAGGAGATTAAGGGAAAGCTGATAGAAATAGCTCCAGATATAAAACCTAGAACAATTGGTATGGCTGAGCAGGTTAAAAACGATGCGTTTATGCGATCCACCAATGAGTCGTCATTTATTACAATTGACGATGCTAAAGATGAATTAGATAATGAATAAACTATTTGAAAAAATTTGTGAAGAATCACTGATAACCAAAGAGGTAAGAAAGGAGATTGATTTTTATAATTATGATAATAAATCGTTCAATTTTACCATTGATATAGATGAAGATGCCTTAGGGGCTTTGACATTACCAATAAAGCTTGATGAGTATGAAGAAAGCATCCGTTCGTTTCAAATATTACGAAGCGAAAAGGATATAGGGAGCACCGTTGACAAGAATTCAGCACTTTTCGTTTTTGTAAAATGTACAGATACAATTGATTGGTCGAAATATCGAAAGCAAGTTTTGTTGCTAGAAGAGGATGAATTCTACATGAAAAAGTATGTAATTCTCTATACAGATCAATTAGTGAAAGATGCCCTGTCATATAAGGGAGAATTAATTGAAACCCTTCAGAAGTACGTTCTCGAAACTAAAGAATATGAGAAGTTTTATAATTTGAATAATGATTCCTTTGAGTACAGCTTTATCGTACATCTATTTCTAAAAATCCCGTTCCTTTCACTTCCTGAAAAAATAGATGCATTTAAAGGACTATCCGAGTTCATTGAAGAAAAATTGAACGAAAAAGAGCGAGGACAAATGGATTTTCTTTTGGAGGAAGCTGGAAATATTGAACGTTTTGAATTTCTTGACGAAAAAAATGATTTAGGAGAATATCTAAAGATACTTGGTGATGATTAGAATTGATAAAATACACTTAGAAAATTTTAAAGGGATAGAAGGGGAAGCCATAATTGATTTTCAGAACTTTGAACAGAATTATAACATCTTAGCAGGTCCAAATGGTTTTGGAAAGACGACAATATTTGATGCCTTAGAGATTTGTTTGACTAACAGTTTACGAAGGGTAATTGAAGTGTTTCAAGAAACACAACAGAACAATCGAAATAGGAGTAATAACTATTTGCAAAATGACCCTAAAAAGGATCTGATTTTGAAGGTGCTATTGGTCGACACTATGCAACCTGAAAATACAGT
>CAJQJL010000002.1 GCA_905478665.1 uncultured Flavobacteriales bacterium | reverse complement strand
CAACACTGAAGGAAGTCGCGAAGCAAAAGCAGTGGAATCTCCACCGACCATGGGAAGTGCTGGAAGATGAGGTGAAGGATGTTATTCTCTATGGAACGGGGGAGACGATTTGGGATGTCACCTGGGAGTATTCGACCAAGTCAAGATCTGGAACGCAAGCTTTAAAAGCGAAATGGCTGGGATTCTGCACGTATATCGACGATGAATACCAGCGCAAACTACACAACAAGAATATCAAGGTCTTGGAAGAGTTGTTACATGGCGTTGTATGTCCAACGTGCCGTGGAAGCCGTTTGAAAGCGAAATTATTAAATACAAAGTTCTTGGGAAAGAACATTCAAGAACTATCTCAATTGAGCATCACCGCCTGTCTTGCGTTAATAGAGAATATTGACGACAAAGTCGATGCGACGGTTTTGGCAATCAGCGAAGTTGTTTTACCAGCTGTTAAAGAATCCTTGAAGACCATTGTCGATCTTGGTTTGGGATACTTAACCATCGATCGTGCTGTGAATACGCTTTCTGGTGGAGAACGACAGCGAGTTACACTTGCAGGTCAACTGTCTACGCACTTGTTTGGGGTGACTTATGTTTTGGATGAACCGACCATCGGATTGGATGCAAAGCAAGTGGAAGTGTTATCGAAAGCGCTGAAAAGAATTGTAGCGAATGGAAACACTGTCGTAGTTGTTGAGCATGATCCATTTTTTATTAAAAGTGCTGATTACCTGATTGAAATGGGACCGGGTGCGGGAAGTTTGGGCGGTGAAGTCATCTACCAAGGGAAGATTGCTGGTATCGGTAAGGTGAAAGCTTCAGTGACTTACAAGTTGTTAAACGATCAGCCTGCCGTTCTCGCTAAACGGAATAAGAAAAAAGGCGAACGTTTTGGGGTGAGAGGAGCTTTTGCCAACAATCTGAAGAACATTGATGTAAACTTTTGTTCGGGACAGGTAACCGCCGTCACGGGTATTTCTGGAAGTGGCAAAACAAGTTTGGTAAAAGATGTGTTGTACAGTTCTTGGCAGAAGAAGCGACCAGTGAACAGCACTTCAGTTATTGGATTGGCGCAATTTGAAGAAGTATTGTTAATTGATCAGGAGCCACTCGCCCAAAACAGGTTGAGTACGCCTGCGTCGTTTACGGGAATTCTGGAACAGATCAAGCTTCTCTTTTCAAAAACAGAAACGGCGAAGCATGCGGGACTGAATAAAGCAGATTTCTCCTATCAAAGTAAAAATGGCAAGTGTCCGACATGTGCGGGACATGGCAAGCTGAAAACGAGCATGGATTTCATGAGCGATATTTGGCTGACGTGCGATACGTGCAAAGGAATGCGCTACAATGCTACCGTTCTTGCGTGTGCGTATAACGGGCGCTCCATTGGTGAAGTCTTGCGCATGACAGTTCATGAGGCGATTGACTTTTTCGAATCAGGGATCATTGTTGAAAGTCTGGAAATTCTCGAGCAAGTGGGAGTGGGGCATTTACTTTTGGGGCAGGCGGGAAATACCTTATCTGGAGGAGAAGCCCAACGCTTGAAATTGGCAACTTCATTGCTGGGTACTTCGACCACGCTCAGCATGAAGAAACGTAAAGGTGCAACCTTGTATCTTTTCGATGAACCGAGTACGGGACTTCATTATTTTGACATTCTAAAGTTGATTGAGGTTTTTGAATCCATCGTTGAGCGTGGTGATACAGTACTTTTCATTGAACACAATAATACCTTGATTGATTCCGCGGATCACATAATTACGCTTGGGCCAGGGAGTGGCGAGAATGGTGGAGAGGTTGTGGATTGAGGTATATGCTTTTTTCTTTTCAGTTTTAATACAACTATTTGCGCTATTCCAATCTCCACTTCTTAAAAAGAGTCAAAACATTGTGAAGGACACTCAACGCTAATAGACTCCTTATTCATTGCCCATTTTTGTTATTAAAACACTTAATCTATAGCCTCTCACCTGTAACTTGCTTAACCATAACTTATCAATACTGCCAGAACTAAAGATAAGAATGATTTTTCAACCAAAATTTGTGTATCGAAACAGAACGTCCATATGCTTCTTAAATGATGTTATATGCATAATTAATTTTCCCATGTAGGACGTTTACTCCACAAAAAGAGTACACCTCCCACTAAAGTTCCTGCTCCAACTAACCATATTCCAACTTTAAGTCCCAAACTCATATTTGAGTTTTTCTTCTTAGATGATTCATATAGATCGTAACGCACAACTGCACTGTTATCAATTGTTATTCTACCTACCTTATCCAATTGATAATCACTCACGAAAACATGAGCTTGGTTTGTATTTAGTTCGTCTTCAGGAGAGGCAGTTTTATATTTGGGATCAGCAAGCATTTTGTAGTACTGTTCTACTTTGTTTGAATCTGTTTCTACAACAAATCCAGTCAGGATAGTTTCTTCATTTTTTTCATTTAAAGCGATGTTAAAAATTTGGTACAGAGTATCCTCCTTATGGATGAAGTAAGTCAGTATTTTTTGCTGATGATGTTTTGAAATAACAGAAAGCGGTTTTTTGGATCCATTAGCGCTATAGCTATTGTGCTTAATTGAAGAGCAACCAACCAAATGCGAACAAAAAACAAATAGAAGGAAGTATGAGATTGAATATTGCTTTTTCATTTTACTAAACTAGTCTCTTTTTAAATATCGTCAGAATTAATTAGGCGACTCATATAGTTTGGACCTATGAAAGTCACAAACTGCGGGTTCAATTGACTATAACGTTTAGTATAAGAATAGTAGCCGATTGTAAGCTTCATTCCAGTCAAGATACAAGAAGGGTGAAGTGGGTTAAACCCTTTAACTTACTACTATCTCAGCTATTATTTTTATAAATTGTTAGCGGTTCGTTTATTTTCCTCATAATTTTGTTCCTTGGATCAAAATCGATGAACGAATAGATTGTTCCTTCAGGTGTAAAAAACTTTTTCTCTCGTCATCTTGTTTGAAATTGTCAAAGTCTTGTTGAGAATCAAATTCTACGAGATGAATTTCATATGGGTGGTCTGTGCTGCTTTCAATAAAAGCACTTTCAGATGGTCTTACTCTTAATAAAAGTCGTCCATTATACTTTTTAATGATTGGGATTGCAATGCACTCAAACTCATCAAAAAGATTTTCTTGTCCTTCCTTCAAATAAATAAGTTGTGTAATTATTACCATGGCTATTCCTGTTTAATAATAAACTGCTTCTTAAATTTCTCTAAATATGCTTTATTGCCAGTTTTTTGAAACCGGAGAAATGAAAAGATCAAATCCAAGTGAGTAGAATACCCTTTTATTTGAGTCAACATAATGTCTGCGTCAGGTTGTTGTACATGATTATTCAAAAAATAACGCATCATTAATAAGGAAGTATAACTATTATGTGAAAAAGGTTCTTTATAAGATGCGTAAAGCATTTTCTTATTGCTCAAACCTTTGAAAAAATCAAAACTCATATTTCCATCTGATGCTGCAAACAATAATATTGGTATTGAAAATTTATTGTCCTTTACTTTTAAAGCATCATATACATAAGGCCAAAGATCTTTTATAACAATAGAATCTGACTGATACTCTATCGTTGTTTCCATTGATACGAAAGCACTTGCATGTAATGTGTCGTTTAGAAAGCACCACCCTTCTTGTGCCCCCCAACTGTGACCAATGAAAGTTAATTCATCACTATGAGTTAAGCTTTTAGCAAATTGAATAACCGATTTAGGAGTGCTTTGATTATGCATCTTGGGGCTTTCCAAATTGAGCGGTAATAACCCATATATAGTATTTGGATAGGGCAAATGAAAGTTAGCTGAAATAAAAATGTATCCATTAGAGGAAAAATACTCTCCCATAACAGTGTTTTCTGTCGATAACCCCTGACTACCATGATGATAAACAATCACCGGGTAGTCAAGTTTCGATTGTATTTTCGATGGCTTACTCCTAGTCTCTATCGTCTTTATTTGTGTCAGAACTTCTTCAACAGTTAGGGTTCCATAATCTATCGAATCCCCATTGCTTATATCAAATGCTACACCATCTCGAATGAAAATTTCATTCATTCGATTTGATAATTCCTGATGAACCTTAAACAAATTATTAGGAACATTTTCTTTATTGAAATCTCCAAATTTCAAATAATGTGTATCGTCAGAATTTTCTATCGGAAACCAAATTTTACAGAATATTGGTTTTGGGCCTTTATAACCGAATTGTTCATATTGAATGGCAGTATCGTAAATGACAGTATCGTAAAATCCAATTTGATGATTACCTAACTGTATATGGTCATAAAGTGTTTCTTGAGCCATACATGATAAGAAGGCTAACAATGAGAATAATAGAATAATATCTTTTTTCATTTCCTAGTTGTTTTCAATAACCGCTAGCGTTTCGACTAAAAAGTGTTGCTGTCCCGCAGGGCAGCTATGATTTTTTAGCCATTGTTAGCACCTTTATATTTTCACTTCATTCTCACGAAGAATTTTCATGTATTTTTTTAGTTTACCATCACCGTACTGTTCTTTAATGTCTTTAAGTTCAGACACCAATAATTGGTTAAGCTCATCTTGCTTAAATGACAATAGCATCTCGAAAATCTTGTCATAGTATATGGGCCATATTTCTTCTTTGTCCAAGTAATCTGTCAAGGAGACAATGATTCTTTCTTGATAATCAGTAAGGTTATTCTTGAACAAATATTCAATTGCATATATGTTTCCATTTTTAAATGCATGAGTTTCAATTAAGAGTAAATAATCTTCATTAAAAACCCTGTTGCTGAAAACTCTATCATAAAGCAACCATTCAGCACTGTCGGATACTAGAATTAAACTATCTAGTATCAGTAAATTCTTATCATTTTGAAGAGCTGTTTTCTCATTATCTGATTCAAGCCTGACTTTATTCCAATACGCATGATAGATTTCGGATGACACCAAATCCGTTCCGACCATACATCCTTTCATTGTTTTTACTCTTTTATCATCTTTTAAAAAGCGATCAAATACATCTATGAATAGCGGGTTACTTCTTTCAATTAGTCCGAAGGTCGCATAAGTAGCAACAGAATAGTTGGTGTCTTTAGTTAGCAGATGAAGATCATTGTCGGAAGCAATATCTAGAAGGTTCGCATAATTCCCATATTGTTCACTTGGTGAGCCAGCATATCCAATATGACTATCTTGAACTTCATTGAATTCAGCAATCTTATCTCTTAAGTTCAAAACATCTTCATTAGTTATTTCGATTTCATCGTTTTTAGGCTGTTCAGTTTTGTTTTCTTGAGCTTGGCAAGAGGACAAAATTAGAGTAAGAAGTATTATGTGGATTCCTATCTGTTTCATATTGGTGCTAACGTTCAAGGCTAAGAAGTCGTAAGGACTCTTAACCATAAATGTAGTTTAAAGATAAGAATGATTTAGTACTAAGATTTATTAATCGAAGCATAAAACCCGTATTATCGCATAGGTATTGATAGCAACCCTATGGATAGGAAGTAGGACCTTCAGGAAGAATTAGTACATTAATTCCGTTCTCTTTCAATAATTTGATTGCTCTGGGTCTGATATACCTCTCACGAATTCCTATTTCGTTCAATTCAGCTATTTTCAAAAGTTCTTTAGCAGTTTTTAGATTGATATAAACTCCAAAAAACCCAATTTTCTTTATTACTACATTCGATATTGTCGTTACTCTTGGTTTGACTCCATGGAATTTTACTTTATCAATTTCTAAAATTAAACAATGTAGATTAGCATTCTTAAGTTCAATATTTTTCTTTCTAGTCACACCTGAATAGAAGAGTGTATCTATTTTCAATGCATTACTACTAATAAAGCCAGAAGGATCACTCCCTACCGATACGAATACGTATTCATAATGTGTTTTTTCAGGTAATACATGAGATTTAAAATTCCAAATGGTATGATACAAACAAAGTCTTTTAAGAGTTAAACATGTCGTTGACATTTCTAAAGAGGTATCACAATAATATTCTTGTACACTACAATTAGAAGCATCCATGGTTCCCCTTTGGGAATGGAGATTAGCACAGACCAAAGTGGACAGCACAAGTAATAAAATTGCTTTTAAACTCATTGTCATTGTGGCTAACGGGAGGCTTCGCAAAAACCTCTTTTTTTTGTAAAAGTTACTTCTATTTTCACAATTCTCACATCCAGCGATTCCAAATTTCATAGATTGATAAATTGCAAAGGTCTTTTTGAAATATAAAAC
>CAJQJL010000001.1 GCA_905478665.1 uncultured Flavobacteriales bacterium | reverse complement strand
CACGACGCTCTTCCGATCTCGCCTGTGGAGGTAAACAGCTCTGTATATGTCCCAGGAGCAGTTAGGGTCTGCGTTCCGAATGTATACGTTTGTCCAGTACAAATTGAAGCACTCGCTGTCTCATTATACGTTGGGTTCACCGTTAATGTCAGAATTACCGTTGAGTCACAGCCGCCTGCGGAGGTAAACAGCTCCGTATATGTCCCAGGAGCAGTTAGGGTCTGCGTTCCGAATGTATACGTTTGTCCTGTACAAATTGTTGCACTAGCAGTTTCATTATACGCTGTAATCATACTAAGTGTAAGCACTACTAATGAATCACAACCTCCAACCGAAGTGAACAGTTCTGTATACGTTCCTGCCGCAGTCAATGTTTGTGTCCCAAAAATGTACGTTTGTCCAGTACAAATAGATGCACTTGCTGTTTCATTATAAGTTGGGTTAACATTCAGTGTCAGAATAACCAAGGAATCACAACCTTGTGTTGAAGTAAACAACTCGGTGTATGTTCCTGGAGCAGTTAACGTTTGCGTTCCAAAAGTATAGGTCTGACCTGTACAAATCGTTGCGTTTGCCGTTTCATTGTACGTAGGGTTTACAGTCACAGTAAATGAAGCACATACACTTGGTGTAACGCAGCCACCTTCACCACGCACATAATATGTTGTTGTTGCGCCTGGTGTCACTGCAATTGATGTTCCTGAACCAACAGATGTTCCACCACATGAGCCTGTGTACCATTGCCAATCAGTGGCATCATTCAGGTTGCCAGAACCTATCGATAATGTTGTCGTTGTTCCGACACAGATTGATGCCGTTCCAGAAACAGTTGGAACATCAGGATCTGTACATACCACTGGAGCAGTACACAACTCTAAACTCCAGTCATTTAATACTCCATCATCACCTGCTGTATAGCTATCAAAAATGGTCAAGGTCCAAGTACCTGTAATTGACTCGCCGTTAAAGTTCGCCATTGGATCCATTGATTGAAATGCTCCAGAGATTGCTGGTGCTGTTCCATTACACGTATTTTCAAAATCGATAGCTGTTAGCGCTGCTGCATCATCAAAAGAAGCGTTAATATCGTCTCCAGCACATCCATAAGTTGAAGCTGGAATTCCAGGTCCATCGAACAATTGTACGACTGTACCAAGTGGAGATGTTAAGGTTGCACTTACATCACCTACATATACGTGTGAAATATCTAAGAGTGGAATATTTGCATCACTAATCGTTCCTGAACCTGCTACAACAATTGTTGAAGTAACACTTGCAGCACTGATTGTCTTTGGAATATCAGCACTTGGGTAGATTGTACAATTGTTAGTTGTGAATGAGAAGTTAGAAGACCATGCTGATTGACCGCAACCAGTAACTGATCTCGCTCTCCAATAATACGTGGTGCTGTTGGCAAGTATACTGGAAACGTATGTTGCCGCTCCAAGCCCTGTTGCCTGATCCACTATTGAAGCGAATCCTGCATCAGTGGCGATATCAATTTCATACGTAATGCCTATTTCAGGTGCTGTTGTCCATGTAAATGTTGTTGGAACCGATACACCAGCAGCGCCGTTCGCCGGACTGATTTGAGCTACGGCTGAAGGACTGCCACTTGCAATCACTAGATCAACATCAGTCGTTTTTATTCCAGTTGTACTATTACCCGTTATTGTAATTGTATAAGAACCTGGTGCTGCTGCACCAGTATTCAAAATAGTCAAGACACTTGTTCCAGCAGGAGTGACAGGGTTCGTTGAAAAATTCGACGTTGCTCCGGCGGGAACTCCTGTAACAGAAAGCGTAACTGGATCATTATATCCTCCAACAGAACCAACATTTACCGTATAAACAGCATCATTTGGCTGACAAATATTTACTGCGGTTGGCGTTGCTGACAATGAATAATCAAATGTCGCCATCGTAATCGTGAAGTTATTGTCAGAAATATCGAAGAAAGTTCCGTTTGAGCAGACCACCATAATAACAGCAGTTGTCGTTGCAATGTTCGGAACCGAAATACTTTCTGATCCATCATTCGGTACATTCGATGCTAAAACTGTAGGGAAAGTCAATCCTCCATCCGTAGACAACAAGATGTCAACATTTGCACATGCTACAGGTGCAACATCAGAATTTGCAACATCCCATGTAACAGTTTCAGAAGTAAGTCCAGCCCACGTTATCCCAGTTGCCGAAGGATAAAGAACTAAAAACGGGCCTGTTCCAGCATCTGTAGTAACCGTAACGTCTGCGTGATCATTACAAGCTCCTCCAGCCGCGTTATCGCGAACCGTAACTCTAAAATTCATCGTTCTAGAAACTGAAGGAAGTACTTCCCAAGTAAAAGGTCCACCAGCATTAAGGTCAACTAAGTTTGGGAAATAACGTGTCGAGCTAATCAATGATGGATTACTAATAAAATTTGGACCGATCGCCGAAGTAGCGACTGGCGACTGTGTACTAATGCCGTTATCCATTTGCTCCCAGTTATAGGTCAAGACATCACCATCAGGATCAGTGGCCGTTGCTGTTAATGCAAAAGGTGTGCTAATTGGAACTGTAACATTTCCATTTGTCCCTGTAATCGTCGGTGAATTATTTGCAAGCGGCGTATAAACCGCACATGAACCTCCACTACCGATTACAAAAGCTCCCATTTCTTCGAGACTTTTTCCCGAAAAATGATCATCACTAGCATTCTGCGAGTTTGGTGCACAAATTCCTGCATAGGCCATTATCGTATTACCCGATCCAACCTCAACCGCAGTAGCGTTATTTCTGTTTCCACCGCATGAATTATTAAAGGTATGATTGCAATCGAACTGATGACCCATTTCATGTGCAACATAGTCAATGTCAAATGGGTCACCAATTGGCGCTGCACTTCCCGTTACACCACGCGCTTTTTGAGAGTTGTTACAAACGACACCCAAACCAGCTAAGCCACCACTATTGGTTCCAAAAACGTGTCCAATATCGTAGTTTCCAGACCCAATAACAGTTGTTGTATTCGTTTGATTCTGATTAATCATTGTCCCTGGATTTCCATTTGTAAATGGATCAGAGCCAGAATTGGTATATATGATCAAATTATTATTTGCCACGATCACCATCGTAACAGCCATGTCTCGCTCATATACTCCATTTACACGATTCATTGTGGTTACTTGAGCTGCTTGTGCAAGAGCCACTGTTCCTCCATGAAAAGTTGTGTATTCTCCCGTCGCTGATAATGCTAAACGATATGTTCGTAGTTCACATGTACCAAAGGATTTCACAATACCAGATGTCGCTTCCTTTTTCTTCTTCATTGGGAAATCGTCCGAATTAAACTGGCAATCTGCCGTTTTACCTGTGATAAAATCCTTCTTGCGATAAACGATATAATAATCTGTATTGCCTTTTATCAGTGGATCAATAAAAATGGTGCTCTCACCTGGGATCATAATCATTGCGTGTAACCCATGCTGTGTAATATCCCATTTGATGAAAACGCCTCCAGCACCATAACCATCATAAGTTTTGATTTCAGAAAACATGGCACCTAAAATTGGGTGCATCGTACTGTTCTCCTTTGCTGTATACGTATGCATTGATCCGTCTGGATGCGGAAAAGTGACTTCAGCAACGAAACCGCTTCCTGCCTCTTCACGATGCATCACACCAACCATTTGGCTTTTCAACGCATTGATATCCATTTGAAATACCCTATAATTTGTAGCTTCAATTTGAGGTGTGCCCAAGGAGGCAACACTTGCCGTAGGCACTTCTACCTTACTGAAATTTACTGGGTTAATGTTTTGCGAACGTGCCGCAAATGCACAAATAAGCAATAGGCCTACTAGACCCTTAGAGAGAAGTTTGTAGTTCATTTTAATATAGTTTAAGCACTTCAATATAGAACATATTTTTCAGATCATCAATTAAGGGGACTCTAGCAATTATGTAAACAGCAGGTGCTCACTTTTAAAACTGATTAAAATCAGGTTTTGAACCATACTGAATCATTTTTCCCGCGATTGCGATCCATCATCTTTGCATAGTATCATATATCTAAGAACTATGGAAGATTTGAAAAAAGCAGACGGGATATTCAGTAACGCTGAATTTAACCGCTTTGGACTAATAAGTGCAATCCTATTAATTGTTGGATGTTTAGGAGGATTAACTGTGGGAATGGGTGCAGTTGAACATATTTGGACGCTTGTCTTAATTGTTGTCCCAACCATGACGACACTTTCTTTACTGTTAGCAGTAGCACCAATGAAATACATTATCACAAGTGGAATAATAGCAGTCTTTATTGATCTTGTGTTTATAACGTACTATTTACTAAGGTAAATATGTTTAAGGTTCAATTTAAAGCGCTCTTTGGTAGGGGCGCTTTTTTTATTCTGTAGGAAGCACAATGGTGAATGTAGTTCCTTCATCCAAAACGGTATCGAAGTCTATGCTACCTTTATGGTTTTCCACAATTTGCTTTACCATTGCCAATCCAAGACCAGTACCCGTGCTCTTTGTAGTAAAGTAAGGAACAAATATTTTACCTTGTTTTGCGTCTTCAATACCTATACCATTGTCCGTAACGGTAATTGTAACTTTACCGTTTTCGTGCTGTAATCGAATCTCAATCTTTCCTTCGCGCTCACTTGGAATTGCCTGAATTGCATTTTTTATCAGGTTATTAAACACCCGCACAAATTGATCTTTATCTGCGACGACAAAAATTTCCGCCGCATTCGATTCTAAGGTAATTGTCGATTGACCTTCAAATACTTCCTTAACACCTGTAATCAGCGACATCAATTCTACGCGCTCCTCACTTGGGTTTGGCATTTTTGCAAAAGTTGAGAATTCATTAGCGATTTTAGTCAGTGCATCAATCTGTTCAACAATAGAATTCGCAACTTTTTTAAGCTTATCTCCACTCTTTGGATCCTCAGGGTCATACACACGCAATAACTGCTGTACACTTAACTTCATTGGTGTGAGCGGGTTCTTTATCTCGTGAGCAACTTGCTTGGCCATTTCTCTCCACGCCAACTCTCGCTCACTTCGTGCCAATTGTTGAGCCGCAAATTCAAGTTCCTCCAGTTTTTGATTGTAGTCTTTTACCAGCGATCCTATTTCATCTTCTCTATCATAGGAGATCTGTTCATTGTGCTTTCCAAACTTCACACTGGCAAAACTTTCTTGCAGAATGCGAAGCGGTGACGTTAGCCAGTTGGAGATAAAAATTGCCAGAATTATAGAGATCGCGAGAAGCAAAATAAACACGTTGATAATGGCAACCAAGAACTTTTGAATCTGGTTTTCAAACTCCCGCTGTTGACCGAAATGCTGTAAATTAATATACGCCGTTAATTCCCCTTTAGAATTATAAAATGGCTTATATGCAGAGGAAAAATTAAGCTCACCGATGCTTTCATGATGCACAAATTCACTTTGCTTTAAGAGCTCAATGTGTTTGTAGGCAGTAGGATTCATTTGTTCACTCAGCAGTCCGATATTAAATACTTTAGGACGCGATGTTGCGAGCAAGTATCCATCCTTATCATACATGTTGATGTCTGTAAAAAATACGCGTGCAAACTTCTGCAGAATACCTTGCATGTAATTTCCATTCTCGTAGATGTTGAGGTTTTCAAAATGACCCAACTTAGCACCAACTTCCGTTTCTACCGAATTCAATTTTTCACGAATTACATCATTCGTAAATTGGTTGTACTGCGTACTAACGAAGACTCCACTTCCCCAACCAAATGCCAACAACGATAAGAATACTAGAGAGATTAGTCCTGCTTGGATTTTCATCGCTAAGCTCAGTGTTCTGCTGAATCCACTTTTTGAATTCATTCGGAACATCAATGGCAAAAGCAGTAGTCCAAAAAAGGTGAAGAGATAGGAAAATGACGTGATAAAATCAACCAAGTTTATGTTCTTAATCGACAGCACAATGATATCTCCTTCTGACCTTTTGAGTGCAAAGTGGTTAAATCCACCATAGTCAAAAAACCCTTTTGAATTTAAATCTACGGGCAACATCACATTGTGCGAGGATGGATAGTTGAAACTCCCGTACTTTGTAATCATCCTTCCTTCGTGGTATTTGGCGATAGAATACGATTCCAGTGGTTCAAGAACATTGGCCTTGGAAGAAATCAACAGACGTGGAAAGCCTATTTCTTCGGGTATTTTTTTCGACTTTAAGGTGCAAAACAGAATCGCAAGGGTTGAGTCATTCCCGTATAATTCCTGTCGAATAATGTAACTGTAATGCTTCGTATGATCGTGTATTAAAAACACATTCGTATCGATTTCCGATGGTGTTCCTGATCGAACAACTATTTCCTGCAACTGATCGTACAGCTCCGTTTCCTTCTTACTTTGGTCGATGAGTGCGAGATGTTCCTCATTGAACAAATTGAACTCCATTTCATAACGTTCCCAGAACCCGTTGAACAAGCGACGCTCAATTCCTTCGTTGAAATCTGAAATACTTATTGGTCTAGGAACATCAATAAATCGCTTAAGGAAATTATCCTCTTTTAGTTTTGGAACGAGAGCGGAATATTCAACTTCTGTAACAATGTTCTTTTCTGTGGCTAGTTGATTGGCATAAAGTTCACGCTCGCCTTTTTCTTTCCGTTCATTGAAGGTTCCAATATTCGAAGACGTTACAACGGAAAAGAGTAAAAGCAATATGATTCCGATTCCGAGTTGATTGGATTTCTTGTGACGGTAAATCAAATACAAAATGAGTTCGTAGAAAACGACGGGGAACAACGAAGCAAGAAATAACTGGTAACCAAAGTTGATTTCATAGAAAAACAGAATACAGCTTGTGATGAAACTAACTACGGCTAATTGAGCACCTGTAATAAATTGTTTTTTGCACGCTTCAACTGTAGCAACCACAAATCGGAAATAGGAATAGAAAATGAGACCTAAACTCCCAATTGCCAATATGGAGAAAATGTTCAGTGAAAAAAGCTTGTCGATCACCAAAGGAATGGACGAATTTTCTATTAGCCCTTTTGTGAAATAAAGGAATAGAATCCACAACAGAAACGATCCAATGAATAGGCTAAATGAAATGACTTTATTCAACGGAGCGATACTCAACTCTTTTAGGCGAGAGGAAATATCGTTCATTAAATAGATGAGCACTGCAATGTTCACCAAGTACTCAAAAAAGTTTGGTAACCATTGGTTCGTTCCATATAAACTTGGATCAAATGCAATCGTTCCATGCATAAATCCAAACCAGCTTAATTTCAATGAGGCTATTCTCAGAATAACCAAACCAACGGGCAATGCCCAACTCCATTTTTTGTCGACCTTTTTACTAAGAATTGATAGCCAGTATAACCACAATACAATCGTAATAATGAGCAACAGCATTAGTGCGATCGACTCCATTCTATCTGCACTTTGATAATCGTTTGGAAGAATGGAAAAAACAAACCATCCATCTTCAGAAAAAACAGGATAACCTGCATCTTGCTCAAGTGATATAGACGCTGTAAACGGCAAATTTAAGCGCGAAGAAAAGTCATTAATCAGTTCGTCATTACTATAGGCGTATTCTTGTTTTATTAGAAAAGACGCACAAATTTGATATTCTCCTACCTCTCTAATTTTTGAATAATACCATCCATTTTGAAGGTGTAAAATTCCTTCTGAAGGGAAATGAATGTTTGCAAAGCGAATAATTGGAAGCTGATTTGTATTCCAGAAAATAAGCGAGTCATTGCGGTAAACATGGATGTTAATTTCATCTGACATCTCAACATTCTCCCACTGGTTAAGAATTCCGTCCGCTTTGATTTCATCGCCTTTGTAGCGCAAAACATCGTCTAATTCTTTTTCCAGCTCAAGAAAACTTGACTTAAATCCATCTACGGAAGAATCAAAATTATCTGAAAAGGTTTGCTGGTAATAGGCAACAAACATCAGGCTGCAAACAACAGCACATAAGATGAGATAATATTTTTTCAGAAAGTTAATCAATATGCCTTCGCTTCTGCTCCCATTTTCAACGCAAGCTCACTGGCTAATCGTTCAAAATCTTCGTCAGATTTGGCATCGTTGCTAAATTGGAAGTCAGCCTCGCTTCTGTAAGGTAGCAAATAATTTTTGTAACAAGGCATTACGTGGTTTTCCCACTGATAAAGAATTGCCTCTCTGGTATAACCTCTTGTTTCTTGATCACGGTATAATCGACGATCCAATTGAATCTTTGGATCAACATTTATGAAAACACTGTAATCCAGTAATTCACGCACTTCAGGATAATGAAAAAGGAACAAACCTTCAACAATAATTAACTCTGATGGGTCAATTGTCAGTAAAATGTGTTTGTCGGGCGGAGAGTTGAAATGATACTCCTTAACAATGATTGGTTCTCCACTTCCCAAGCGTTTCAAGTCTGTTACCAAATGCTCTTCATCAAGTGCGGTCGGAAGATCGAAATTGTAATAGCCATTCTCATCGATGAACTGTTTTTCGATCGGATAATAGTAATTATCCATTGTGAAAATACTAGGCTTAAGCGACTCAAATTGCGTACACAAACGCTTCAATAGGGTCGTTTTTCCAGATCCACTTCCACCACAGATTCCAATGATCATCGCTTCTTTAATTCAAAATTTACAGCGCCCGTTTTGTTCAATTGATTTGTATTGAAGGTGAGCAGCAAGTCTGGCAAAATTACATTAAATTCTTCTTTCTTCTTACCTTCAAATACACTACTAGGGTTAAAAATTGTTCTTTCTGTAAAATCGTTGTGTACACTCTCTGTGTTTGGGGTAAATGAGATTAAACTCACCTTGTTATAACCGTTGTGATCTAAATGATATCCAACCCCCTCATTCATAGGGTAAATACCCAATTTAAGATTCTTCTTCTCAATGAAATAATTCAATTTCATTGTGTTTATTTCATTCCATTTTCCACCTTCTAATGAATACAAGGTCAACTCTGCACTCGACTCAGATTTTCGCTGACCTCCCATTAAATAGAATGTCCCATTGATTTGCGTCAGAATTCCTTTTTCGATCGACCATTTGTTCTTCAAATAGTACTTCCCCGTTGTTCCGAAACCAATATTCTCAATTGGTAGCAGGTCTTCGGCTGGTGCATCAATAAAGTAACTTTCTCCAATTTTTCCCTTCGAAGAATAGTCCTTAATGCTCCATCCTTTCGATTTGTTCTTGTAATCACGTGCGGCAAAGTAAATCTTGTCGTCTGTGAAACCAACATATTCCCAATGCCCAATTTTCTCGTCCTTTAATGATGCAAGCGGAATTTCGCCCAATTCAACAGCATAGCATAAAAAATTATGGTGTGTCATGAATACAGCGATTTCCATCACACTCTTGTTCTTCTTTACCTCATATCGATAATGATAAACCAGTGCCTTGTCAGTAACAACGATGTTGATCAAGTCCAATTCGTTGTAATCGTACTGTCCCAACTTTTTAACTGCAGCACCCACCGCCGCGGATGTTGATTTGACGTTTCCTGCCGAACTTAATTGACTGAAATAGACTTTTCCGTTCGTCAGTTCTAGATTATCAATGAAATATACGTAGCGCGCATTCTCACTTGAAATGTAATAGAACTCCTCGTCTTTTGGGGTAAATTTCTGATCCCAAATACTGGTTGTCTGCGCTCCTACCAAGGTAAGATTTACTTGCCTTTCAACTCCTCCTGGGTCACGACTCATGAGCATAGCACCCATTCCTTTCCATTCTATAATGTCGTCATAAGGAAATCTTGAAGCCTCAATTTCAAAGGTCTGAGAAAGACCCGTGTAGGAGACCAACAGTATAAGTATTAAAAAAATTCTTTTCATGGCTTTTTTTGTATTTTGGGACGATTGTTATCTACAATCTTCATGCTAAATTATTAAGAATGTCTTTAATCACAAGTAATCGAAAGCGATTTGCGCTTGTCTTTGTTGTTTTATCAATTCCAACCTTCTTACTCAGTACTGCGTTTATCAGTGTAGGCGGAGATGATGGGTTGAAAATTGGAAAAAATATGCCCTTATCTGAACGATTGATGGCTGGCATTGATGGACAAGATCACTCCTTAGACCAATTCGTTAAAGAAAACGGACTGATCGTTATTTTCTCCTGCAACACGTGTCCTTTCGTTGTTGGAAACGACAACTTTGAAGGATGGGAAAAGCAGTACAATGCGCTTTACGAAAGAGCTTCCGTAAGAAACATCGGACTAGTTCTGATAAACTCAAATGAGGCAAAGCGCGATGGAGATGATTCAATGAAAGAAATGATTTCACATGCGAAGGAGGCAGGATATAAAATGCCTTATGTTGTTGATGAGAAATCAGAATTGGCAGACGCTCTGGGAGCAAAAACGACTCCTCATGTATTTGCATTTTCTGCAGATAAGAAGTTGATCTACAAAGGAAGTATCGACAATACATGGGATAGCAAAAGAACAGAAGTTGAGACTTATTTATACCATGCAATGGATAACCTCGATGGAGGGAAAAAATTGAAAGAAAATTCTACGACACCCAGAGGGTGCAGTATTAAACGTGTTAAAGTAAACTAAAACTAGAACGATGAAAAAAACACTACTTATTATCTCATGCTCGCTGTTCTTCGGTGGAGCACTTCTTGCGCAGCAGGGAGACGGTGGAGTTCCGAGAACTTCAGAAACCGTGCTTAAATCAATGAACATTGATAAACGTACCTTCAATACGCCAGACCTTCTTGTGCTAAAGGCAGAGGATGACATTAACGATATTGAAAAAACAGGGCCATGGCGATTTGGACACAACAATTACACAAATCTCAATTTAGATAATTCTGGTACCTGGACTGATTTGGCAAATGGCGGGAAAATCTGGCAGATCGCATTGACATGTGAAGAAGCCTTAACAGTTAACCTGACATTTGAAAACGTTCTCATCCCAGAAGGAAACGAGCTTTATGTTTTTAGTCCAAAGAAAGATTTTATCCTAGGGAGGTTTAAGCAAAGTCATACGTACAATGGTGAATTAGGAACTGAGTTGGTGCCAGGAAGTACTGCGCTGGTTGAATACTATGTTTCTCCAGAAAATGTGTCTGCTTCAAAAAGCTTAACCATTACAACAGTAACGCACGGTTACAGAACAGCGCAGGAGTTTCAAGAAAAAGCATTTGGATCTTCTGGATCTTGTAACATGAATGCTGCTTGTCCTGATGGAGTTCCAATTGAAAATCAAATTCGTGCAGCTGTAATGCTTGTTTCAGGTAGCAATGGATTCTGTTCAGGATCAATGATCAATAACACATTAAACGATAAAACACCATACGTTTTAACTGCAAATCACTGTTACAGCAATCCAGCAAACTGGATTTTCAGATTTAACTGGTCGTCACCAACATGTGCGAATCCAGCATCATCTCCTTCATTCGTTTCTCTTTCTGGAGCTACATTACGTTCACGAAGAACACCTTCAGATTTTTGCCTTGTTGAAATCACTGGTGGATTAGTCAATGGTACTGTTCCTGATGCTTACAACACGTATTTCCCAGGTTGGAATAACGTTGATTCACCATCAGATTCATCTTATTGTGTTCATCATCCATCGGGTGACATCACAAAACTTGCATTTGACGACAACCCACCAACATCAGCAAATGGAATGGGTTCTGCCGAAAACAATAGTCAATGGCGTGTTGTTTGGGATAGAAACACAACAACTGAGGGAGGATCTTCAGGATCACCTTTGTTTAACCAAGACGGACAAATTATTGGTCAGTTATGGGGCGGAGGTGCATCATGTTCTAACCAAAGCTCTCCTGACTACTACGGAAAGGTATCATACTCATGGGAACCAGCAGGAAGTAACTCTACCAATCAATTGAAATACTGGTTAGATCCAAATAATGATGGAAATACGGATTTGACTGGCTTTGATCCGATTACCTACTGTGCTTCTACCTATACATACACAACAACTGAAGAAGATTGTTTCGGAGACAATGACGGAGTAGTTGATGTTTCATTTGTAACAGGAAATTCAACAAATGCGACATACGATATCGGTAATGGTCCGCAAATGAATGGAACCTTTACAGGACTAGCACAAGGGGTTTACACAGTTGTTGTTTGGGACGGTGATACATGTGCAACAAACGTAACAGTTGTTGTTGGAGGACCAGCTCAAATGACTACTGGAGGTGGAACAACTGCAGAAATACAACCATTTAGTGGTGCAGTCAATATGACCGTTTATGGTGGTACTTCACCGTTCACTTATGCATGGACTGGACCAAACGGTTTCACTGCATCAACAGAAGACATTTCCGGCTTGGAAGCAGGCACTTACTCGGTTACAGTAACAGATGCTAACGGTTGTACTTCAAGTGCAAGTTACACCGTTAATGATTTAACAGATCTAGGTGTTGTTGGCCTGAATGCCAATTCATTTAATTTATTCCCGAACCCAAGTAATGGTGTATTCAATGTTCTTTTGCACAATTCAGAAAAACTTGAGTATTCTGTTTCTGTAACGGATTTTTCAGGACGTGTAATCTACTCGGAAACAACGACAACTGAATCGGTTGTTATTGATTTGAGTGATAAGGCAAATGGATCGTACATGTTGCACCTTAGCAACGGAAACGGACATGCAACAAAGCGAATTGTCCTGAAAAAATAAGATCAATTCATCATCGGTTTATTACCCAATGAAACTTCTATAGAAAGCACCAACCTAAAGGTCGGTGCTTTTTTGCATAGGATAATTGATCTCTACTAATTAGAGATTCACCATAAATTCATACCTTGCTATCACAGAAACTACAACCATGAAAAACTTACCACTAATAATCGTCTCGGCTTTACTTGCCTTTTCGTTTAGCAGTTACTCACAATGTACGATTGACTTTAGTCAAACACAACCGGGTATCTATCCAGATACGTTGCCCGACGGCATGGTGGGACAGCCCTACTCTGAAGACATTACCTTCGTCATGCCAACGGATACATCAGGATTCAATTTTACGAATTTTTACATTCAAGCTGTTTCAGGACTTCCTTTTGGATTGAACTGGGTCTGCAATGCCCAAGGAAATGGATGTAACTATGATCCGCAGTCCAACATTTATGGTTGCATGAATGTTTCAGGAACGCCAATTCAACCAGGTGTCTATCCATTGACAGTAAATGTTATTGCAACGCTACAAATATTGGGAGATGTTCCGGCTACCTTTGATACGCAGGTGACTATTCTGGCAGATACCTCATCAAATTCAGGCTTCTCAGTTTCAGGCGGATTTGGTTGTACTCCACTGGTTACAACTTTTACAAATCTAAACCCTGGATACCTTGCTTACAATTGGGATTTTGGAAATGGAAGTACGAGTACACAAGAAAATCCAAGCCCTCAGATTTATTCAACTCCTGGAGATTATATTGTCACATATGAAGCTTACGCAGACACCGTTCCAGCCTATTACCTAACGGAAGTACAAGTTTTAGGAATCCCGAATAATTGGGGTTGGCCTGGTGATTTGAATCCAGATATGTATATCGAAATCTATGACGGAAGTATGAATTTGGTCTATACTTCTGCAACTATCCAAGATACTGATCCACCTGTGACGTATGCCATTCCAAATTTACTTTTGGCAGATGAGCTCTATACCGTTAACGTTTGGGACGAAGACGGAGGCCTGTTTGGTGCTGACGACGATTTGGGAATAACCTACTTCCAAGGTTGGGGTCCAAGTGGTAGTAGCACAACTGGATCGACTTCAATTTCATACACAATTCAAGCAGTTGGCCCATTCCCTGTTGTTTCATCCTCGGATACGGTGAATGTTTTTGGATTCCCCAACGCTCCAAACATCGATTCAAATGGTTTATTACTTTGGACAGATTCAATCAGTCTAACATTGCAATGGTATCAAAATGGAAATGCTGTGCCAGGTGCGGATAGCGCTTCTTATTTGGCAACAACATCTGGAGATTATTTTGTGATTTCTACTTCCCCTTCTGGTTGTTACGCAAGCAGTGATACTATTTCTATTACTATCTGTGATAGTCTTTTCAATCCGATGATTACGCAAAATGGACACCTCCTATTCACGGATACTTCAAGTTATGACTTCCAGTGGTACTATAACGGAAACCCTATTTCAGGTGCAACTGGTCAATTAATAACTGCGGATAACGAAGGAGATTATTGGGTTGAATTAACCGCTTATGATGGCTGCGTTTATACATCCGCGGTTCAGACTGTGGACTTTACAAGCCTGCTAGATTTAGGAGACGATCTTACCTTTAGCATGGGGCCAAATCCTTCAAGTGGTGAATTTACAATTCATCTTTCTGAAGGTGTAACAGATCACTTTACAATTACCATTCTTGACATTACTGGGCGAATGGTTTACCAACAAATAGAGCATTCAAATGAAACAAATATAGATTTGAGCAATCAGGAGGCGGGGACTTATTTCGTGCGCATCACTGTGGGCGATAAATCCGCAACCAAAACCTTGATCCTAAAATAATTGAAAGAGTATACCGCTTATTCACTGGCTCGAATAAGCCAAAAGAGAATTTATATATAACTTTAACGTCTAACTATTAATTAATTCAACCTATGAAAAAGACACTAGCAATTGCATTTTTGGCTGTGATATCACTTGCCTCATGTAAGAAAGACCACAACTGTGTATGCACTGTAACTACGACAACTCCAGAGTTCTCATACCTTGGTTCAGTAGTTCAACAAGCATCAACTACTACAACAAGTGGAACGTCCATTATCAATGACACAAAAGCTAACGCTGAAACTACTTGTACAGCTGGAAGTGCAAGCACATCAATTGCTTCTCAATATGCTTCTCTTGGAGCAGGAGCAACAACTGTAGTTACAACTTGTTCGATTCAATAGTCGTCACATTTAGATAATTTTTAAAAAGGGCAACTTTAATTAGTTGCCCTTTTTTAGTACCTCATCGACGCGTTCACACAGCAAAAAATCACTATCGGTCAATCCCCCCTCATCATGGGTTGTAATTATCATTTTTAACCGATTGTAGTGGATTTCCATATCTGCATGATGATTCATTTCATCTGAAATTCGGGCAATTTCAACGACAAATTTTGCCAACGTTAACTGATTCTCAAAAACGATTTCCCTACTAAGTTCACTTCCATTATTTAACCAGCTCATATGCTTTCCATTTATTTGTGAGTAATACGATTGAATCAAACAACTCTTCAAAATTTTGAATGACAAAGTACGTGTTTTGGATCTCGTCTGTTCTAAAGGGTTGATGCAACACTCTTTCCAAATCGAAATCTATTTTAGTCGGTCCTTCCTGAATTGAAGAAATCGATTCACCGTACGAAGAAGCAATTCCAGCACCATATATTTTCAAGCCATTCTGTTCAATCAATCCAAATTCGATTGTGAACCAGTACAAACGTTGGAGCATCAACACCTTCTCTTCTAAATGCATTATTTGAGTTCCCAATTTCCCGAATTCATGCGCGAAATCCGAAAAGACAGGGTTTGAAAGTAAAGGAATGTGTCCGAAAATATCATGAAACATATCTGGCTCCTCTAGATAATCTAGCTGATCTATAGACCTCAACCATGTGGACGAACAAAACTTTTTTTGGGATAATAATGTAAAAAACTCATCAACAGGGATCAGCCCAGGAACGCATTGAATTTCCCAACCTGTTTTACTTGAAAACCATTCATTAATCTCAGAAAACCGAGCAACCTGATCTGGTCTCAACACATCCTTCATGCCCTCCAATGCATCCAAATATTGATAGCACGCACGATTCTTGAGGTATATTTGTTGACGTTCAAAGAGTGTTTTCCAAACATCAAAGTCGGCTTGCTGGTAATTTTCAAATTGTTGTTTCATAATCATTCATATAATAAAAAAGCCCGATTCAAAAATGAACCGGGCTCGAGTTAAAACGTATATATTAACGCATCATTCTACCTGTTCACTAGTGTGAAGAGGATAATAATATGCTGCGTTGTTTATCTTAATCATGTTTCGAATATATCAATATTTAACGAATACGTTCTTAGGTTCAGTAAAAAATCGTAATGCTTCCCATCCACCTTCTCTACCTACACCAGAAGCTTTTACTCCTCCAAAGGGCGTTCTCAAGTCTCTAACTAACCAAGCATTGATCCAAACTATTCCAGCATCAATTTTATCTGCCATTCGATGCGCGCGCTTCAAATCAGAAGTCCAGAGTGTCGCACTCAATCCGTATTGTGTTGAGTTCGCCATCATTAAAACTTCTTCTTCTGTATCAAATGGTGTGATCGTTACTACGGGACCAAAAATCTCTTCCTGATTCGTTCGGCAATCAAATTTCAAACCTTCAATCACAGTAGGACGCAAGTAGTATCCCTCTTCATAAGGCGCATCCATTATTACACGTTCACCGCCCGTTAAGACCGTACCACCTTCTTCCTTAGCGAGCTCTACGTACGAAAGGACTTTTTCCATGTGTGGTTTAGAAACGACAGCACCCAATTTCGCTTTCGGGTCGTCTGGATGAGCGACAACAGTGTCTGCTACTCGACTTACGAACTCTTCTTTAAACTTGTCATAGATGGAGCGTTCGACAAAAATGCGTGATCCGCACAAGCAAATCTGCCCTTGATTGGCAAATGATGATCGCAAAGTAGTACTCAACATGTCCTTGAAATCGCAATCTGCAAAGATGATATTCGGATTCTTTCCTCCCAGTTCGAGAGATAATTTCTTAAACATTGGAGCTGCAGTTCTTGCAATGTATTCTCCCGTTTGCGTTCCTCCTGTAAATGAAATCGCCTTGATTTTCGGATGTTTTACAATCGCATCTCCTGCTGCACCACCTTGACCGTGCAAGATATTCAAAACACCCGCTGGCATTCCAGCTTCTTGTGCCACTTTTCCAAGTAAGTAAGCCGTATACGGAGTAACCTCCGAAGGTTTGGCAATTACACAATTTCCGGCTGCCAATGCTGGAGCAATTTTCCAAGAAAACAAGTACAATGGAAGGTTCCATGGCGAAATACATCCAACGATTCCGAGCGGCTTGCGCAAGGTATAATTCACTCCAACACCTTCCATGTTGTGTGACTCTGAAGCATAATGCAAAATTGCTGTTGCAAAGAAGTGAAAGTTAGAAACCGCACGTGGAATATCCACATGGGCAGCAAGACTCAAAGGCTTTCCATTGTCGCGTGACTCAGCTTTCACAAACTCATCCATCCGCGCCTCAATTCCCTCAGACAGCTTTACCATGATCTTGCTCCGCTCATCTATGCTCATTCCAGACCAAATTGGATATGCTTTTTCTGCAGCAATCACCGCCAGCTCAACATCCTTCGCTGTTGAATTAGGGATCTGACAATACACCTTACCCGTAGCAGGTTCAAAATTGTCCATATATTGTCCTTCTACTGGGGCACAGTAGTTTCCATCAATGAAATTCTGCAGTTTCTCCATACCTTTAATTTGTGCGTGTAAATTTACCTAAATTATTCCTGTCGATTTCAACAGTTTGCTCAGGGGTTTGTAGAACAAGAGCGTCACCAAAATGCCAAAACCAACACCTCCAGCATTTGCCAGCATATCATATCCAGACATAAATCTACCGGGAACAAAATGCTGCGCGACTTCAATCAACGCTCCGTACGCCAATGACAAAAGAACTCCAGCCAAAAATAATTGAGCTTTGTGATACGTGAGTATGCCAACATTAGACATCAACACACCGTAGGCGATGAAGTGACTAATTTTATCGTTACCAATTGTAATTGACTCTAAGGGAGTTAAACTAAGGTATGCGATCCCGAGTACAATTGCGACCAATGAGATTTTCAAAATCATACCATCAGGTGTTTCACAAAGTCTTCAGAGAAACGCACCATGTTTTTCATCTCTCCCGTATTGGAAATACGCAGTGATTTAAAAATAATCAAAGCGGTACCATTGCACTCAATATGATACACTTCTTCACTTTCAAGGAAGGTGATCAAACTCGACGTAAACAAGTTACGGATGGCCACTTCATCTTCGCCAGTCAATTTTAAACTCTTAGAAAAGATTGGATGTTCTACAAAATCAATATCCTTCGTTGTACCGATGAAAGGTACGCGATCAAATAGTTTATCAAAGATACCCTCTTGCTCAAGAACAAAAGAAGGAATCTCTCGCGGCAAGTGAAGCAACTGCACCGTTGTTTTGTATACTTCTTTCGAAAGCATAGCCCCCTCGTCAAACACAATATCACTAATTTCCCAATCGACGCCACTTTCTGTGAACTCACCACCTATGACATTCGACTTACTCTCCAACGGTCGTGACCTAAAGAAATCAAAATCTAGTAACTCACTCGATTCAACCTGCTCTTCACGAGTATATAACCAACCATTATTGGCCGCAATCTGCTTAATACGCTGCTGACGTGGCGACGTTTTTTGATAATTCGGTAGGATCAAACTTTTCAATGCCAACTTATGGTTCGCCGAAGCAACGTGCTGGTTTAATCCAATAATTTGCACCTTCCCACCAGTTAAACGTTGAATGCGACCAAAATCAATAAGCTTCTCCTGAAAGGTAAGATCAACGAGGCGCGTTTTAGATAAGTCAACCTGTAAACTTGCCCCTGGAGGAATCTTTTCTAAGATTCCAGTCAACCGTATCATCGATAAGAAATTGGCGATTCCCTTAACTTTTAAGGTATAGGTTCCGTCCCTATTTTCTTTTAAAGTCGTGCCCGAATTTAGAATCATTTGAACGAACTGCGTTATTGAAACCCGCGAGATCAGTAAATGTGCGACTAGGGTAATTCCCATTCCTCCCAAAAGACCGATGAGTGGATCCTTGTACAGAGTAATAATAATCGTTGAGAGTAAGAAGATCGTTTGTTCCAAACCTTGCTTATAGATCTCTTTGAAAATTCTTGGGGAGGCCAGTTTGGTCCCCGTAATTACAAGTACCGCGGCAAGTGCTGCCTTGGGGAACATCTTGATCACAGGAATCATAAAAAGCAGGAACAAGAGAATGAACAATCCATGGTAGAAGTTCGACCACTTGGTTTTTGCATTGTTGTGTACATTCACTGTACTACGCACAATTACCGTAATAATAGGCAAACCTCCTACGGCTCCAGAAATCATACTACTGATTCCCACTCCCACTAAATCACGGTTCATATTCGTCTTTCGCTTATATGGATCTAAGTTGTCAACCGCCTTGGCACCCGCAAGTGTAATTACCGAAGAAATTAGATTGATTGAAATCACCGTCATCCAGAACGTCCCTGTAGATGCTTTTCGAAAATCAGGAAAGACCAAATGGTACATCCAATCATCCTGTACATGAATTAAATAATCTGTTGGAGCTTTAAACGCTTCTCCGAAAACGGCAATTTCATTTACCTCCAAATAATTGTACAAAACAACAATTGGAACAGCAACGGCAAGTGCCCAAACTGGCGCAGGAATGAAGTGAAAAACTTTATAACTGATTCGCGCGTGAAAGAGCAAAAGGATAATACCAATCCCAGAAATCAGCGCGATATAGGGGTTAATTTCGGGAATTTTGTAGAAGATATCTTGTAAAATTCCAATCGTATTTTCGGCATCAGAATGCGTTCCCATTGCCACGTGCATCTGTTTGGCAAAAATGATAATACCAATCGATGCCAGAATTCCATGGATGACTGTGGTCGGGAAAACTTCCGCGATTCTTCCCATTTTGAGAAGTC